>CAMUZC010000005.1 GCA_947165105.1 uncultured Lachnospiraceae bacterium
TGTTTTAAGCTCTGCTTCTGATAATCCCATTTTTTGTCCAATTAAAACTGCAAATTCTGAAACTCTGTCTGAATGTCCTCTTGTGTATGTATCTTTTGCCTCAACTGTATATCTTAATGTTTGTATGCTCTCTAAGTATGCTTTTTCCAATTGATCTTTTGCATCTGCTAATTCTTCATTAATCCTTTGAATTTCTCTCATTTGCTTTATTGATTTAATTCCAGATTCTATTAACAATAATAATTGATCAAATTTATCACTTTTCTCACAATATCCTTGAATATCAAGTTTTTTAATTGTCTCCAGTGGTGGAGCCAAATCCTTGTGTCCTGTTAATAGTAAAATGTATAATTCTTTGTTGAATTTACGAATTTCTTCAACTACTTGGTCTCCATGATATGGTGACATTAAAAAGTCTAGTAATAATAAATCATAGTGTTCATTTCTTATTTTTTCGATTGCTTCTACTGGGTCTGTTACACCTGTGAATTGGTATCCAGATCTTTTTAATACAATTGATAATGTATCAATAATTCCTACTTCATCATCAACTGCAATGATTTTATAGTCTTGCTGTGTTTGTGATTCGTTAAATTTTCTCATATTTTATATCACTCCTAAGCTTCTTTTGTCTTTAACCTTTCGTGGCAATTATATAATAAAGTTATTTTTTAGTCAATTAAAAATTTAAACATCAATAAAATCCTTTAATCCTTCGAATTTTGCATCTCCAATTCCACTTACGTTTTTTAGCTCATCTATATTGTTAAATTTTCCATTTTTTTCTCTATAATTTATAATTTTTGCTGCTAAAGATGGCCCTACTCCTGATATTGTTTCTAGCTCTGTTTGTGATGCTGTATTTATATTTATTTTTCTAGCATAACTTCCTCCTGCTCCTGTTATTATACCTTCTCCTCCTCCGTTTGTTACATATTCTTCATTGTAAACCATATTTTCATTAACACTTGGAATTCTAACTTTTTGCCCATCTGATAAAACATATGCTAAATTCACTTTGCTTAAATCAGCTGAATCAGTAGCCCCTCCTGCCTTCTCAATTGCGTCAATAATTCTTTGACCTTTAGATAACGTAATTACTCCCTGATTTTTAACTTCTCCAATAATGTGTATATATATTTCTTCATTAGATTTACTTTTATTCTCATTCTTGTTGGTCTCATTTTCATTTTTCTGTTCTTCGTTTACAACTACATTTTCATAACTAAACTCATCAATTTTACTAAATTCTTTTGTACTATTTTTAAAATAAAACAAACACCCTATCCCAATGCAAAAAACTCCAAATGCAATAATTCCAACAACTTTCCAATTTTTTATTAAACCTTTCATTAAAAACCTCCTTTACTTTTCCCTAAAAAAACTTGAAATCTATTAAAAAATACAGTATAGTAATATATATACAAAACACAAGGGGAAAAATATGAAAAAAATATTCAAGCATTTATCAATAATGTTTATAGTTATAATATTACTATTTTCAACCACCTCCTTTGCTACTGATACTAACGATAATATTGAAAATAGCGAAAAAAAATCTGAATTAAATTTATATGGACAATCATGTATTTTAATTGAAAAATCAACCGGCAGAATTGCCTATGAAAAAAATGCTGAAGAAAGAATGTACCCAGCTAGTACAACAAAAATTTTAACAGCCATTCTAGCTGTTGAAAAATGTAACATGTCTGATGTTGTAACAATAAATAACGATATGGTTTCACAAGTTCCACCTAGCTATACAACCGCTTATCTAACACCAGGTGAAAAAATTACGGTAGAACAGCTTTTAAACTGCTTGTTAATTCCATCAGCTAATGATGCTGGCTTTGCTTTAGCAATTCACATTTCTGGTTCTGTTGAAGCTTTTTCTAATCTCATGAATGAAAAAGCAAGAGAAATTGGTTGTCAAAATTCTAATTTTGTTAATCCAAGTGGAATACATAATGAAAATCATTATTCTACTGCAAAAGATATGGCTTTAATCGGTCTATACGCAACACGTTATCCACAAATTATGGATATTGTGTGCAAAACTAATTACGATTTGAAACCTAGCAATAGTTCTTCAAGGAGTTTTTATACAACAAATACGTTACTTAAACCTGATTCATCCACATACTATGAATATGCTACTGGAATGAAAACAGGGTTTACCGACCCAGCTGGAGCGTGTATTATTGCAAGTGCGAAAAAGGATAATATGGAATTCATTGCGGTTGTTTTAAATGCACCAGAATCTGATTCAAATACAAATTATAGAGATTTAGATTGTAAAACTTTATTTGAATATGGATTTACCAACTTTGATGAAATAACTAAAATAGATCCGAAAATAATATCTTTTATTAATAATTCATTTATTTCAGGGATAAAAATAGACATGGTACTTAAAGTGGGCGTTGCATTAATTTCAGCTTATTTGCTTTTTGCCATAATTTATTCTAAAAAAAAAATAAAAATTGAATGTAAAAATTAGTTAGATAAAATTTATAGAAGATTATAGAAAGAAACTAATAAAAATTATTAGTTTCTTTCTTTTGTTATATTTTATAAAATTTAATTAATTATCCAGTTTTCTAGTAATCAGCACCGATTATTATAGTATAATCAACTCCACTGCTACTTGGATTTGATTTAGAAACAGCTCCAACTCCAATTAATTCTTTTAAGTCATTTGAAACTTTATCATCTTGACTTGTTCTATTTATTATTGCAGTTGTTTGTGTTGCTGTTGTGCTTCCTGTTGAAGCAACTGTGTATCCACTTTCTTTTAATAAACTTTTTAATTTTTCCATTTTTTCATCATCAGTTGTACCATTTAAAATACTTACTTTGATTTCAGCATTTTTTTCTTGTTCTGCTGATAATTCTGTTTTAAACATTTCTTTTATGATTTTTTCTGTTTCTTTCTTATTAGGAGCATAGAACCATAATCCATTGAATTTATCTGGAACTCCAGGCAATGTAGCAGATTTGATGTTGTCTGTATTGAAATCTATTGCGTATGGTGCGTAATCTTTTAATGTCCATAAGCTAAAGTTTGTTTCAACATTGTTGTTAGCAATTTTTATGAAATCGTCTACTTTAGTAATATTTTCTGCTTTTACAAGTTGTTTAACTACTTGTGTTATAAAAGCTCTTTGTGTTTTCATTCTACCTAAATCTTGATCACCATATTCCATAGGGTATGATGAACCGTCATTATTATGTCTGAATCTTACAACTTGTTCAGCCTTATCTCCATCTAAATGTTGATATCCTGCTTTTAAGTGAATATGTAAGTTTTGTGATGAATCATCATAATTCATATCGATTGGAACATCAAAATCAATTCCACCAACACTGTCTACTAAATCACGTAGCCCTTTTGTATCTACTTTTACATAGTATTTTATATTTAATCCTGTAATTTCATTTACTTTCTCAACTAATTTGTTAGGATCTATTTGGTATAATGAGTTTATTTTATCATTTCCAGTTGCATAGTTTCTACTTCTTCCAACAAACGTATCCCTTGGAATTGATAGCATACATGCATCTTGCGTTTTTGGATCATATGAACATACCATTAATGTATCTGTTAGATTTTGACTTTGACCAACAACTAAAATATTTACTCTTGGTAAATTAGCAAGTGTGTTTGCATCATGTCCTAAAATTGTTGCAACTAAGCCTCCTAATGTCCATCCATTATCATGCCATCTTTTTAAGAAAATTCCTGCGAATATTAAAAACGCTATTAAGAAAAGTGATAAAACTACTTTTAAAACCTTATGTTCCTTCTTTTTCTTCTTTTTATTTTTTTGTTTTTGATTATACTCTGTGTTATTTAAATTTAATGTTACTTCTTGAAATATTGCTTCTTTTTCATTTTTTGTTCTACTATTTTTTACTTGTCCACCTTTTACAGATGAATTTTTCTTTTGTTTATTATTCACCGATTTTGAACCAGTGCTTTTTCCTTTATTTTTATTATCCAAAAATACTCAACTCCTAATTAATTAAAATATTATTCTTAATAAAATATTATTGCTATTTAATATACTTCCAATATATGATTTGTTTACTAACTCTAATACTTCATAATTGCTTGTCATTGTTGAAATAAATGTAATTAGAGCTAAGGCAATAAACACAATTACAAAAGATTGTAAAATTCCATATATTACCCCACCTATTTTATCACATTGTTTTATTATTGGCAACTTTGTAATTAAATCTGCTAGAATTTTTATAAATCCTAATAGTATTCTAGCAACAATAAATATTGCAATAAAGCATAATACATCAATTATTTTTATTGAAATATCTTTTGCAGTATTGTTAACAATCTCTTTCTTCTTTTCTTCTGTTGCATCTTCAGCTTTATCAGCTATATATTCCATTATTGGAGATTTATTTTCTTCTTTTTCATTTTCTTTATTTGCTTCTTCATCTTTTTCAAAGACTTCTACTATTGATGTTTGTATGTTTTCATCAATTTGTGTTGTGCTTGTTACTATTGCAGCTGCTGGTTTGAATAAAACAATTGATATGGCAAGAGCAATAAAAAATGCTAATACTTTTATTAAACATCCTGCTAATCCACGTTTGTATCCTAATAAAATACATAATGCGAATATTGCTATAATTATCAAATCTACTACAATAAACATTTTTACCTCCTTATAAATTTACAAATGTAATTTTATTTCTATAAATTATACCTGCAATATTGTTTGAAACAACAATGTCTTTTATTTCTTGGCTAGATGTATATTTCTTTATAAGCCATCCATTTTCTCCAACAAAATATGCTTCTGTTCCTAAATTGACTGCTATTACGCCATCTTTAGCATATACATTTTTTGCAATTCCTTTAACATTGTATTTTGATGATTTATTTTTCGATGTATTATAAATTTCTATGTCTGAGTTTTGATTATTTATTCCATACGTTGTTTCCTTAACCATGAAATAACTTTTTGACAAATCCACACCAATAAATGCAGTATTGTCATCTTTAAATTCTGCTACCAAATTCATATTTCCATTTTTTAATGTATAAATTTGATTATCACACAAACATACTAATTCGTCTTTTTCATGATATTCAATGTTTGTAACTAATGAATTTGTAGGAATTTCATATGTATGAATAATTGCATTTGCTGGATCTTGTTTTGCTTTTTCTATTGAAATTGTTTTTACTTTTGATTCAATTAATGCTCCAGATAAATCTACTTCACAATAGCTCATATATTTATTATCTTTTGATACATCAACATCTATTGCTAATGTACTTGATAAATATGTTTTAAATACTTCTGAGCCATCCTCTGAAAACGTTGTTATTACTGACTTGTAGCTTGTACCTGATACAATTACTGAAACATACCCATTTTGATTAACATTTATTCTTGAAATTTGTCCTTCAATATCTTTTTCCCAGATTATTTTTTTATCTTTAATTAAATAACATTTTTGCTGGTTTTTCTCTGCAACAACTAAATAATTATCTTGTACTGCAAAAATAGGTGAACTTATATTAATCTTGAATTTTTGCACTTCTTTGCCTGATGAATTATAAAGTTTCAGTTCATTGTTTTCCAAAACACCAACATAATTATAATATGCACATGTATAAATCTTTTCATCTTGTTCTAAACTTATGTATGGTAAATCGTTTTCATCAACATGTTTAAATAATATGTATTTATCCATAAAGTTTCTAACATTTGGACTTGCAATGTACAAAATTGTTGTGAGTCCGGTTATAAAGACTAATGTAACTATAATAACTGCTGCTGTAACTTTTTTCTTGTTTAAGGACTTTTCTTCTTCTGAATTATTAAATTGCTTAAATTCTAATAACTTCATATATTTATTCCTCTTTTGATTTATTCTTTATACCAAATTTATACCAGTTTTTCAGTTTTTTTGCAAGTTTTTCACAGAAAAATCACATAAATTTATTATATGTTTTTTATGATAGTTCTAATTATTCTTTTTTTAGTTTTGCAAAGTTTCATTTAAGTTGAAAAAATTATTAAACATATTTCAAATAAACCAAATATTCCTAATATCGGATATAAAAAATTAACTAAAATTGAAAAACTAATTTGTGAAAAAATCATTGCAGAAATCAATAATATAATTAAATTCCTTTTATATTTTTGGGTATCATGACTACAGTTATTTAAAAATCCGCACTCCGCTTGATGCAGCACTTGTAAATATTGCAACTCCAATTATTACAGTATAGATTAATCCATATAATTTTCCAAATTGCTTTGCAATTGCAATAATTGGCATATCTAATTTAAACAATTCAAAATCTCCTTGTAACAATAAATTATAAACAGCAAAGCTTAAACTGCATATAATAAACGCACTTATTGCCGAAATTAAAAATTTGTTTTTTTGTTTTGCTTTTAATGATGTATTTAATTGAACCAAAACTGGAATAAGAATAATGCAATTATAACTTGCATATAAAATTGATTTAATTATACCCATAAATTCAAAACTATTTTTATCACTTAAATTGTAGATATATTTTAATCCTATATAATTATCAAAATTACCTGCTATTATATTTTTTCCTGAAATATAAATAATAAAAATAATTAAAAATGGTATTAAATAATTACTTACTTTCATTAATTCATTCATATTTCCAACAAATGTAAAATAGCATAAAACCAATATCACTATGCTGCCAATGGTTTTATTAATATTAAATTCTTGAAGTAAAAAGCTTGAAAATCCAGCTATCATTACATAAAACATTATTAATAAAAAAATATTTACAAAATAATTGAATAATTTAGAAATAGTATTTTTTCTATTATTTTTTAAAATACTTTTCTCAATACTATCGCAAAATTTCTGATAATTATCTATCTTATAATCCTCACACCTTTTAATTACTTTGTAAATAATTAATCCTATTATAAGACTTGATAAAAAAATCCCAATAATTCCTGTTTTGCCATATATAAAGAAAAAAGAATATATTTCTTTTCCTGATGCAAATCCTGCACCTACAAGTGTGCCTATTATTACAAAAGTTATTTTTAAAATGTTTTTCATAAAAAAAAGCCTCCTACTTATGTGTATGTAGGTGGCTATTTTTTATGATTTTATTATAATCTTACTTTGTTGAACTCATATCCTAATTTATTGTAAATGTTCTCTTCTCTGTTAGTACAAGTTAAAATAATAATTTGTTTGTCTGCATAATTATCAGCTAAATATTTTAAAATGTTTTCTAATCTTTCATCATCATAATATGCAAATGCTTCATCTAAAATAACTGGCATGTTTTCATTTGAAACTTCTGTGTTCATTGATAATCTTAATGATAAATATAATTGATCTATTGTTCCTAAACTTAATCTTTCTGCTGGAACATAGTCTCCTGATGCAAGTTCAACCATCATTCCATTTTCATCATTTATTGAAACTTTTCCATATTTATTATTTGATATTTTAGCGATATTTTCTGATAAACTACTTGTGAATTTTGGTGTAACATTACTTTTCATTTTTTCATAAGCATTCTCTAATGCTTGTTTTACAACTATCATTGAATTATTTTTCTTCATTAATCCATCATACTCTTCTTCTGTACTTACAAGTTCTTCTTCAACTTGTGCTAAGTCCTCAAGTTGTGGCATAATGTTGTTTTTGTTTAATTCAATTCTATGTAGTTCTAGTTTCTTTTCGTTTATTTCGTTTGTTACTTCTTCTAGTTTTTCGGCAATATCTTCTGAATTTATTAATTTATTTATTTCATAAATATCAACTTTTGTTCTATAAGTATTTTTTAATTTTTCTTTATCAATTTCTTTTAAGCTTTTTATTCTTTCTTTTGTTTCTTCCATTATTCTTAATTGTTCTCTTTTATCATTTTCAAAAACTTCGATTTTTGCATTTATTATATTTACTTCTTCAAGAACTTTTTTGTTCTTTTCAAAAATTGATAGCTTTTTGTTTTCTTCTACTTTTTTGCTTAATTCCTCTTTATTTTGTTTTATTATTACTTCATTTTCCAATTTTCTTTTCTCAGCGAAAAACATTATAAATATTATCAAAAATCCAATTAGACCAATAAACTTCAAATAAAATGGATTTACAAATAAAAACAATAGAACATTAATTATTATTACTAATAAAGACATAAAAACATATTTTTTCATTTCGACTTTTGGTCTTGCATATCTTTTTCTTTCTATTGGCTCTAAAGAATTGATTTTATCATTATAGTCTTTAACAAGCACTTCTTCACTTTCAATGTCATTATCTTCTAGAATATGATTTTTTTCATTAATTAATTCTAAAATTTCCATTTCATCTTTTTTGATTACACCAACATTGTAATGTAATTTTTCATGTTCAAGATTTTCTTTTTCTTCTATTTTTTTCATCTTTTTAAGTATTTCTACTTTTAATTCATCTTGAGCAATTTCTTCTTCTATTGCAAGCTTATTCTCTTCAAAATCATATTTTAAATTTTTATATCCTAGTAATTCGTGTTTTTTATTTTTCAAATCGTTTAGCTTGTTTTGCGCAATATTAATAGGTTTTCCGGTACTTCTGTATGTTCCTACTTCATCTAATTGCTTTTTATATAATTTATCAATAGCCTTTTTATAAGAAACATTATCTTCACCTGTTCCAGCTATATTTGCCATTTTTTGAATTAGTGAATTTTGCGAATTTTTCTCTAATTTTACTTCTTGTTGCATTGAAGCAATTGTTGATAAAAATGTTTGTTCATCAACTTTAGTTTGCTCATAAAAGAACTGACTTCCTAGATTTTTATCTATTGGATATTGCTTAGATATGTCCTCCATATTACTGTTATAGATTTTAGGGTTTTTCTTGCTAAACTCTCTGAATACTTCATACTGTTCTCCGTTGTCTAGTTGATATGTTATTTTACCTGAAAAATCATCTTTTCCCCAAGGTTTATATCTATCAAAATCTGAGAATTCTCTTCCCTTTTTATTTTTAGATGTTCCATAAAACATATTTGTTATGAATTTTAATAGTGTTGATTTTCCTGCTTCATTTTTCCCATAAACTATATTTATATTATTTGATAAATCAATTTCCTTGTCTTCTAGGTTGCCAAAGGAATTGATTTTAATTTTATTTATTTTCAAGTATATCACTCCATTATTTGTTTTTATTTTTAATTAAACATCACCATAGACAAGCATGTTATTGTAATACATGCTTGCATATTATTTTTCTAAAATTTCAAATCCTATGTCTAACGCATTTTGTAATATTTCTTCATCATCTGGATTTTCTTCCATTTTTTGCAAAATTTCTTTTACAAATAATCCTTTTAATGTATTTTCTTTAGATATTTTTTCTAAGTCATAATTTAATTTTGTATAATCTTTTATTTTAATTATATTTGAATTTATAACTAATTTATTTAATTTATATAAATCAATTTCAAAATTTCTTCTTCCGACCAAAGAGATTTTATAATATTTATCATCTGAAAATTCAATTCCATTAATTACAGTAGCAAGTTCATCTAAATCTAACATTTCTGTTACGTCAATTTCTTTTACAATGAATTCCTTACTGTCAACAGGTATGAACTCTAGTTCAATTTTGTCTTTTTCAATGTCACCAACTATCATTCCATGTTGTCCAAGTTCATCAAATCCTAAAGAAACTGTTGAACCTGGATACACAATTCTTTGATTTGGTTTTGTATTATAATCTATTTTGTGTATATGCCCTAATGCAACATAATCAAACCCTTTACTTTCAATCATTTTTTCAGACATAGGGTTATATGCATGTTCTAGTGTTTCAGAAGCATTCAAAGTTCCATGAGCCACTAGTATATTTAATTTATCTTTGTTTTTGATTTCCATACTTTCCATTTCATTATTTGTATAATAAAAATCGTCGAAACCATAACCATAAATATCCACATCTTCTTGTTCAAATACAGATAATTTTGCATCAAAAATATGAACGTTTTCGTTCCAATAGTATTTGTTATAAAAAGAATCTTTTAAATATGGATCATGATTTCCTGGTGAAATGAAAATCTGTGTATCAGGTATTTCTGTAAATAAATTATTGATATACTCGATTGTACTTAAACGAATATATTCATGTTCATAAAAATCCCCCGCAATAAATAAATAAGGGATTTTATTTTCTTTTATATAATCTATAACTTTATTAAATGCTAATCTCTGGTCTAGTCTTCTTACATCGCCAAGATTTGCTTTATTTGTTAATGTTGTAAAAGATGTATCAAAATGCATATCTGCTATATGTACAAATTTCATATCATACTCTCCTTTTAACGTTCGTTACCTTTCAGTTATACCATAAAATGATGTTGTTCGTCAACAGATTTTCGAACTCCTGTTTTAATTTTTTTAAATAAAAAAACCTTTAGTTTTAATCAACTAAAGGTCCGAATAACTCATCAAATTTTGCTTCTAATTCTTGTTGAATATCTAAATCTGATGGTCCACTTTCCTCAACAATAGGCATTGGGAAATCATCGTTATCATTTTCTATTTCTTCGTCAAATAAATCGTCTAAAGACTCAACTTTTAAATCGTTTCCACCTTTTGTAGATGTTTCTGTGTATGGATTGTTTGGATTGAATTTTCTCCATACTCCTCTATCACCTACATTGAAGTCATTATGGTCTAGTTTTACTTTGTTCATTTCTTTAATCATTGGTGTTTTAAAATACCAGAATTTATGAGCTTTTATAGGTTTTAAACCTTTCTCAAAAATAATACATAAGTCATTATCCATTCTTCTTAATTCATCCGGTGTCATCAACGCTCTTGCCATTATTTGTTCAGATTCGCTTTTTCCTGTTTTCTTTCCAGATTTATCTCTGTTAATTGAGTCGCTCTTTCTTTTAATTGTTTTTTCTCCAAGTTCTTTTGAGAAATATTCAACTGTTTTGAATGAGTTACTTCCTAAGAAAACGTGTGTATCACAGTTACCAACTATTGTTTCGTGTGATTTTTCATATATGGCTTCTAACTGATCTAAGTTTTGTAAAATAACACTAAATGATATTTTTCTACTTCTTGATGTTGAAATTTTCTTATCGAAATCAGGAATTTTACCTATGTTTGCAAACTCGTCTAAGATAAAGAAACAAGGTACTTTTAATTTTCCTCCATTTTTATCAGCATGGTCATATAGTTGTTGAATTAATTGTGAGAAAAATATTGTTAATAAGAAATCATATGCTGTATGTGTATCTGATGAAATAACATATAAAGCAGTTTTCTCATTTGCAATTTCTTCAAAATTGATTGTATCTGTTGATGTTACTTCTGCTATTTCTCTTGAATCAAATTTACCTAATTTTGATTGTAATGAACTTAGGATTGATCCATATGTTTTTTCTGGTGCAATTTCTATAGATTTATAATACATTCTAGCTGGATGATCATATGGTAGTTCACTCATCATTTCTGTTAATAAGTTACTTCCTCCATGATTGTTTGCAGCTCTTACCATTTCAGCACAACTTGCTAAGTTTTGTTCCTCTGGTGGACGTTTTGCTAATAAGTAATAAATTAATGATTTTAATAACATTTCAGCCATATCGTCCCAATATGGATCTGAAGAACCACCTTCAGACTTTTGTCCTTTTACAACTGTGTTTGCAATAACGTCTACGTCTAATTCGCTATTTACATGGGCTAATGGGTTATATCCATCACTATTTGCTGGATTAACTAAGTTTAAAACTTTAATATTATATCCATGTGATTTTAAATACCCTGATGTATCGTCATACAATTCCCCTTTTGGATCTGTAAAAACGTATGAACCAAGCATTTGATATGCATTTGGTTTAGAGTAAGTTGCTGACTTACCAGCACCAGATCCGTCCAACAATTAGAACGTTTACGTTACCTGTTTTATCTATTGGTAAATAGTTGTCTTTAGCTAATATTAAGCCTTTTTTCTTACTTAAAATTCTATATTGTTCACCTGGGGCACACCAGTCACTTGAACCATGTTCTATTGAATCATATGTACTCTTTGGTAGTGTTTTTGATATTCCCATGCAAACTATAATTATATAGAAAATTGAAAAATATTCTACCCCTTTAATGAAGTCTCCGATATATCTTTCACCAAATATAAATGTTATAGGAAATTTTAAAAAAGCATCTACATATCCTTGTAGGACTTCTTGAATTATATTGCCACCTCTTGAATATGTTTCAGTTGCAATATATGTCATAGGCGCAACAAATAGTATGACCATAACTAGCCATACTATTATATAAACAAGAATATTCTTTTTTAACCTCTCCATGAAACTTTTAAATTTATTCATATAAAGTTCCCTCTTTTCTCATATGTTATCAACTGTATTATAGCAATAATTATTTTTCTTGTTCGTTTGCTTTATCGATAGCTTTTTTGATTTTTGATGTGTTTAAATTCTTTCCTGTTTTTTCATCGATTCTTGCTACAATATTTCCGTTTTCATCAAAAGTTTTTGTGTATGATTTTACTGGAATAGCTAATTCAGTCATTTGTTCAGTATATGTTTTAGCATATTCTGGATCCATTTTTAATGTATATTCCTTATCGTTTAATACTGCACTGAATGGCCCCATTACTAATTTAATTTTTTCAACTTCCTTTTCAAATGAAGTTAATTTTTTTGATGAATTTGCACTTGCATTACTCATCGCAATTCTCCTCTCCTTTTTATTTTAGATTCATAATCTAAATTATTTGTCTTCTCTAATTTCAAAAGCAAAATATGGTTTTTGTGGTTCTAACATAATTTTACCTTTGACTTCATTTGTATCTTTATCAAAAAATAATGTTGGTTTTACTTCTTCTGCTGTTACAGGATCAATTATGGAAATTGGTCTCTGTAAGTTTGGTGTATATTTAAATTCTTTAAACACTTTTTCATTTTCAGAATAAAGTGTATCAAATTTTACTGGCATAGGCTTTTTTGAAATCTTTAATTTATCATCTTGTAATACACCCATGTTAACAACAACTTTGTTATTAGCAAATGATAATATAACTAGATGATTTCCTTCTTCTTTTGGATTATCGACAAAGAAAGTCTTTCTTGATGCATCTTGTCTTAATTCTTCTGCAAATTCCAATCTTTCAATTGTGAATTTTGGTGCACCATTTAAAACCTCTTTTTTGTTTGTTTTATTTACTTGATATATTACTGTATTAACATTTTTTGGATCTGTAATACTAAAATGCTTACCTTGTAAGCTTTCCATATACCCTACACCCCTCTCCTATGAAACCTAAATCATAGTTAATCTTTTGTATAAATACACTTATAATTATACACTTTTTTTCCAGCATTGTCAACGTTTTTATGTGAACTTTTTAAACAAAAAGACAACAGTTCAAAACTGCTGTCTTAATTATTTTATTTTGCACTCATTGTTCTAGGTTCAAAATGTGAAACTTGGCTTAAATCTTTGAATAATTCAGTCTCTTTCTCAGTCATATCAGTAGGGACCATTATTTTAACTTCTGCAACTAAATCTCCTCTGCTTCCTTTTCCATCTTTATAACCTTTTCCGTTTATTCTTATTAATTCACCACTTTGAGTACCTTTTGGAACAATTACATTAACTTCTTCATCAATTGATGAACAACTTGCTTTAGTTCCCAAAGCTGCTTCCCATGGTGTAATTGGTAGATATTTATATAAATCATATCCTATTAATTTAAATTTATCGTCATCTTGAATATTGATTTTGATAAATAAATCTCCATTTTTTCCACCATTTTCGCCTTTTTTACCTTGTCCAATTAATCTGATTTTTTCATGATTTTGAATTCCTGCAGGTATTTTTACATCAAAACTTCTCATTGTTCCATTAACTGTTCTTAAAGATATTTTTTTATCTAATCCGTAAAAAGCTTCGTTAATAGAAATGTTTATTTCAGTGTCGATATTCTCACCTTTTATAGGATTTTTGGCATTTTTTGATGTTGCTGTTTTGGCTTCCATTTTTTTATTATCTAAAGTTCCAAAAAATATGTTGAAAAAATCTCCAACAATAGATGTCTTTACTCTTGTATTATCTTCAACTTTTGCTTTTTTCTTTCCTACATAATTATTCCACATTCTGTCATATCTTTTTCTAGCATTCGCTTCAGATAAAACTCTGTACGCTTCGTTTATATCTTTAAATCTTTCTTCAGCATTTCTATTTCCAACATTAACATCAGGGTGATATTTCTTTGCTTGTTCTCTATATGCAACTTTTATTTCTTCAGCTGTTACTTTATTGGTTTCTAAATTTAATATTTTATAATAATCTTTAAAAATCATTGAACGTCCCCCTAATTTTTTCATCATTTGGCAGTATTATATCATACTTTTTTCATTTTGTAATCTATTTTTTGAAATTATATGCATTTTTTATTAGTTCATCTAATAATTCTGAATATGTTTTTCCACATTCTCCCCACAATTGTGGATACATACTTATTGTTGTAAATCCTGGCATTGTATTTATTTCATTTAAATATATTTTGTTTGTTTCTCTTTCAACAAAGAAATCTACTCTAGATAATCCCTTTCCATCAACCGCTTTGAATGCTTTTATTGCAGTTTTTCTAATGCTTTCTGAAATTTCTTTATCTAATTCAGCAGGTATTACAACTCTTGATTCTGAGTTTTTATATTTTGCATCAAAACTATAAAAGTCTTCTGCTGGAAGAATTTCTCCAACGCATGATGCATCTACTTCTTCATTTCCAATTACAGCACATTCAACTTCACGGCCATTAATATTTTCTTCAACTAAAATTTTATTATCAAATTTACTTGCATATTCTATTGCATCTTTTAACTCATCGATTGTTTTAGCTTTATTAATTCCAACTGAAGAGCCTGAATTTGATGGTTTAACAAACGCTGGTAATCCAACAACTTTTTCAACTTCTCTAGCTGTTTCATCTAAATCTAAAACTTTTTCATTAAATTGTTCATCTACTAAAACATATTTATCATTGAATTTTCTTACATAAACATATTTCGCTTGATTGATTCCTGCTTTTTCTAAAATAATTTTTGTATATACTTTATCCATACATACACATGAGCCTAAAACTCTACATCCAACATATGGAACTTTTAATAATTCAAATAAACCTTGAATTGTTCCATCTTCCCCATATAAGCCATGTAAAACAGGAAATACAACGTCCATATCTTTTAGTGCTTCCATAGGATTCTCTAATTTCTTTAATTCTGTTGGTTGTTCTCCAACTTTTAAAATTTCTATTTCATTTAAATCTTTTTCATAATTATACCATTCACCATTTTCATCTATGTATATTGGTGTAATATCATATTTTTCCTTATTCAAGTTTTTCAAAACAGAACTTCCTGAAACTATTGATATATCATGTTCTGTTGACATACCTCCAAAAATAACGCCTAATTTTAGCTTTTCCATTTTTATCACTTTCCTTTATTTTTATTTTTTTATAATACCTTCAACAATTTCTTTGAATTTCATACCATTTGAAGCTTTAATTAAAATTGTATCACCTGATTTTTTTAATTCATTTATTTTAGTGATTGCTGATTGATTATTATCGAATGAGTATACTTCTATTCCATCATCTGCTTGTTTTGCAGCATTTGCAATAACTTTACCCATTTCTCCAACAGTAATTAAAATATCAATTTTATTTTTTGCTACTTCTTCGCCTACTTTAGCATGCAATTCATTTGAAAAATCTCCTAATTCAAGCATATCTCCTAAAATTGCAATTTTTCTTGTTGAATTTGTTTTTGCTAAATATTCAATAGAAGCTTTCATTGAATCAAAATTTGCATTATAGCAATCATTTACTACAGTTATTTCATTTTCTAGTTTTATTAATTCCATTCTACTTTTTGTAAGTTCGAAATTAGCAATTCCATTTTTTATTTTTTCAATTGGAATATTTAATTGCTCACCTACCGCAATAGCTGATAGTGCATTATAAACAAAATGCATTCCACCAACTGGAACCATTATTTTTTCATTATTATCTATTTGGCTTTCCAAACTAAATTCACTTGAATTTTCATTAAGTTTTATATCGCTTGCTTTAAAATCACTTGTATTTTCAATTCCGTATGTAACAATTTTAACATTACCGTTATACTCAGTTTTCCAAGCATTTAGCATATCATTATCATTGTTGATAATTAATGTTCCATTTTCTTTCAATCCATTTAAAATTTCCAACTTGGCTTTTAAAATGTTTTCTCTTGATCCTAAATTTCCAATATGAGCTGTTCCAACATTTGTAATTACTGCAATATCTGGCTGAGCAATTTTTGAAAGCACAGTTAATTCACCAGCATTGCTCATTCCCATTTCTACAACAAGTGCTTCGTGTTCTTTTAGACTTAATATTGTAAGTGGAACGCCAATATGATTGTTTAAATTTCCTTGTGTTTTTAATACCTTATATTGTTCTCCAACTACACTTGCAATTATGTCTTTTGTACTTGTTTTTCCAACACTACCTGTTATTGCAACTACTGGTATATTGTATAAACTTCTTTTAAATTTTGCAATTTCTTGTAAAGCTTTTATAGTATCATCAACAATAATTATTGATTTATTTTTATATTTTTCGATTGTTTCTTTATCAATCTCTATGCCTTGCAATATACACGCTTTTGCACCTTTTTCAAACGCGTCTAAATATAAAGTGTTTCCATCAAAATTTTCACCTTTTATTCCTACATAAACGTCATTTTCTTGAATTGTTCTTGTATCTTTTGAAAAATCTATGCAAACATCTTCTTCATTTCCACAAATTAGTTTTCCATTACAAACTTTTATTATATCTTTTATTTTTACGTACATTTAATAATCCTCCCATAGATTATATTCATCTTCTGTATTCTATAACACAAACTTTAATAAATCAATGCAATTAAGCGAATTTTATCAAATTCATAAAAAAATAGTTAAATTAAGATGTAAATAATTACATGCTTAATTTAACTATTTTTTTATTTTGTAATTTTTTGTATAAAATATATTAATCCTAATGTGATAAATGCAAATACTAAAATTGCAGCAACTATATATATTGCATTTGATTCTCCTGTTTGTGGAGATTTTATCTCAGATGTTGATATATATTGTTTTTCTGGTTCTTGTTCTGGTTCATTCTGCGCTGGTGGATTAACTTGTTCATCAGATTCTCCTGTTGATGTAAACTCAAGTTTAATTTGGCATTCTTTACCTTGATATTCATTTCCAATATCTGCTGGTAATGCTGTTATAATTTTGTATTCTTGACTCTTTCTAGAATCTAAATTTAAAACAATTTTATTCATTTCACTATATTTACCATCATATTCAATTTGTTCTGTTTGTTTACTTCCATTTCCTATTTTTATAACTTGAATATTTAATATATTTGATACATCTTCACCACTATCAGTTGTCGCTTTAAATTCAACCTTTACACTTTTTGGTCCCACATTTGATATATTAATTGTTGTTTCTTCCTTTTGGCCTGGTAACATATTATTAATACTCCATGTCATATCTGGAGTTTTTGATGTCATTTCAATCTTTTTTCCATCACAATTTACATCTAAATTAAATTTGGCTGCATATACTTTTGTATTAAAAAAAACTAAGCTTATTAACAAAATTGTTACAACTGATATAAATTTTATTATTATATTTTTATTTTTCATTTTATTTCCTTTCATTTTTATTTTTTTATTTATTATAACCTTAATAAAAAATAGTTTCAAGTTTTTATTGATAAAAAAATAAAGTCCAATTAAATTAATTGGACTTTATTAAAATTATACTTTTCTATTAGCTATTTCAATTGCTTTTTTAACTATATTACCACAGTTTTTTGATGACACATTTTGCCATCCACCGTCTTGTTTTACTTGTTCATAAACTCCAAGTTCTTTTGCTATTTCCACTTTTAAATCTTCAGACATTAGTCCGCTATTTCTTCTAGACATAACAAATACCTCCCTAAGTTTTAAACTCGTCTCTCATTGAAGAAATTATTCCAACGAGATATTATTATTGTTTGTTATTTTGAATTTTATATGCTGGAAAAATTTCGAAATTTACATGGTTAAAGTACCGTTTGGAGTTTCCAAAATTACAAGCACATCTTCTTCCTTGCCTGTTTCTACATTTATATAAACTAAAAACTGCCTATCTTCAACATTTCCTTTGAACTCCCAACATAAAATTTCAGTTTGGTATTCAGTAGGAATAATTGCCATTCCTTCACTTGTAATTTCTAAGTTTTTATTAATTTTACTTCTAGCTTCATCCTGGGAAATTTTAGGTTCTGCAATTGTTCTTTGTGTATGTGAGTTTAAATAACCAGTAGTTTCCATTCCCAGAATTTCACCGTTATCTAGCGCAATTTTTAATTTAATCAAATCAGAATATACAGTAACATTATCTTGAACATATGCGTAATTTATTGTTACTATTCCATTTTGTTTTAAATAATATGTTGGTTTCATGTTCAAGATTCCTCTTGATTCTAAGAATTTTTGCCCAATTTCGTTTGCCTGTTCTTGACTAATAACTTCTGCTTTAACATCTTTTGTGCTATTTACTAATACTATATGTCCTCCTTTTTGAGAAATAGAAATCCAAGCTTGATTGCCATCATTTTTAATAACAGAAAAATCATATGATTGAATGTTTGCATTTTGTGTTAATCCATTTGAATTTATTTCTTTGATATTATCTTTGCCAAAAAATTCTTTAACTTTTTTCTTTGCTGTCTCTTCATCAACTTCTTCACCAACTAATCCCTTTCTTTCAGGATTTGTCATATGCTCTGAAAAAGCACCATCATAAATTAACCCCGCATATTCATGAAAATTTTCTTCCATATTGCTAAAACTATCTTTAGATATATTACTTACTTCTTGTGCAAACACTGGACTACCTTTTTTAGTTAATTCACCCCAGCTAATTCGACCATTATTTAAATCTTCTGATAACTGATTTAATGTGTTTTTTAATTCAACACTGTATGTGTGTAACTCTTTTAAATTATCTAATTCCTCTTGTGTTAATGCTTGATTATCAATATTTTTTCTTGATAAAGAATAAGTATAATCACTTACTTGATTTAAAAATTTCGCAGTATTTTCAAGTTCTGAACTATTTATTGGTAACCTAGCTAAATAACTTTGTGCTAAATTAGCCTCTCTCCACACATATGTTAGCGTCTCTGCTCCATGTTCTGGAGTATTTGATACTAAAGATTTTGCTAGGTATATTTCAACACTGTCAACATAGTCTACTAATTCAAAAAAAGCCATGTTATAAGCATTTTCTGATGCTTGTCGATAATCTCTTTGTTTTTTATAAGTATATAATCCCAAGGCAACAATTATAGCAATTAAAGTAACTACCAGCGTTAACATATGTCTATCTCTCAATCTATCTTTCCAATCATATACTTTTTCTTTTAAACTTGTCATTTTATTTCCTCCTTTTAAAAACTATTTTTGTCTTAATTTGAAAAAATATTCAAAATTATTTTAATTTTGAATTTATTGTGATAAAATAACCTTATCAAAAGAAAAAATTAAGGAAGGGTACTTTTATGAGAAGAGTATTAATTTTATATGCAAAATATGGTGGTGGCCATTTATCTGCTGCTAAATCTATTCAAACATATATTGAAGAACATTATTTTTTTAATACTGAAGCAAAATGCGTTGACTGTATGGAATATATAAATCCTTTTATAAGTGCAATAACTACAGACGCATATAAAAACATGGCAAAGAAAACTCCAAAATTGTGGAAAAAAATTTATTATGGTGCCAGAAAAGGTACCTTAGCACACATAAGCAATAGAGCAAATGAAATAATGGCAAAAAAATTAAATAGATTATTTAGGGAATATTTACCAGATATTGTTATTTCAACACATCCATTTGCAAGTCAAATGACAAGTTATCTAAAAGAGCATAAAAAAATAGACTGTATATTAGCGTCTGTATTAACTGACTTTGCGCCACATGATCAATGGTTGGTAGGAAAAGAATATGGTGATTATTTCTTTGTATCTAATAATAAAATGAGAGATGATTTAATTAATAAATATGATATTCCAGAGGAAAAAGTATTCGCGACTGGAATTCCTTTAGCTAATACATTTTCATATCCTTTTTATGATGATGAAACTTATAAAACATATGAACTAGACAAAAATAAAAAAGTAATTTTGTTTTTTGGTGGTGGAGAATTTGGTCTTGGTCAAAAAAGAACAATTGAGGTACTACGTAGTCTTTCAAAACATTTAGATGAATATCAAATTATTGCCATTTCTGGTAAAAACAAAAAAATGAATGATGAATTTTTAAAATTATATGAAGAGCTTCAAAATAAAGATTTGCACGTTTTAAGATATTCAAGTGACGTTCCAGATTTAATGCATATTTCTTCTTTGGTTGTAACTAAACCGGGCGGTTTAACTTCGTCTGAAAGCTTAGCATCACATCTACCAATTATTGTTGTTAATCCAATTCCTGGTCAAGAAGAAGAAAATGCTGAATTTTTGGAAAACTCTGGTGCTGCAGTTTGGATAAAGAAAGACGATAATATTGATGAAGTAATATCAAGTATTTTAAAAAATACTGGTAAACTTGAAGAAATGAAACAAAAAGCCATTCAAATTGCAAAACCTAATTCAACAATGGATATTTGTCAGATAGTTTTAGGCAAAATAAACTAGTTGTAATTGCTTAATTAGAAGATTTTTTAGCTGAAATAATATAATTAAAAAAGGATTCAATTTAAACTGTACTACTTTTGGTATCAGTACTAAATTGAATCCTTTTATTTTTATAATTCTCTTCTGCCTTCCAAAGCTTTGCTTAAGGTAACCTCATCTGTATATTCTAAATCTCCTCCAACTGGAATTCCATGAGCAATTCTAGTAACTTTTATTCCTAGTGGTTTAATTAGTTTAGATAAATACATTGCAGTAGCTTCTCCCTCAACTCTTGGATTTGTTGCCAAAACAATTTCTTTTACTTGACCATCCATAAGTCTAGCAAGTAACTCTTTTACTTTTATGTCGTCTGGTCCAATTCCATTCATTGGTGAAACAACACCATGTAATACATGATAAACACCTTTATATTCATGTGTTCTTTCCATTGCAACAACATCTTTTACATCCTCAACCACACAAATTGTTGATTGATCTCTTCCACTGTTAGAGCAAATTGGACATGGGTCTGTATCTGTAATATTATAGCATTTTGAGCAATATTTTAAATTCTTTTTTGCATTTGTAATTGCTTCTATAAATTCATTTGTTTCTGTTTCACTTGCATTTAAAATATGAAAGGCAAGTCTTGCTGCAGTTTTATTTCCAATGCTAGGCAATTTTTCAAATGCTTCAATTAATTTCTCAATCGATGGTGAGTAATATCCCATAATTATTCCTACTTTCTATATTACATAAATCCTGGTATATTAAATTGTCCTAAAGATGCAGCTTGTGCACTGTCAACTTTTTTCAAAGCTTCATTAACGCATGTTAAAATTAAATCTTGTAGCATTTCAACATCATCTGGATCTACTACTTCAGGTTTTATTTTAATTTCTTTTAGCATTTTTTCTCCACTAACCTTTACTTCAATAGCTCCTCCACCTGCTGTTGCATCAAATTCTTTTGCAGCTAATTCTACTTGTGATTTTTCCATATCGGCTTGCATTTTTTTAGCCTCTTTCATTAATTGATTGATGTTCATTCCACCAAATCCTCCCATTCCTGGGAATCCTCCTCTTTTTGACATTATAAATTCCTCCTTGTTTGTATTTATATGACATTATTCATCAATAATATTAATTGGCATTCCAATTTCTTTAGTAATTTCGCCAACTAAATCTTTAGATTGTTCTGGATGCTTGGCATCTATATATCTAACTTGCATTGGTTTTCCAAATTCTAATGAAACAATTTTTGTAAGTTCGTTTACACTTTCTGGTTTGTCTAAAATGCTTCTTCCGAAAGGTGTAATTCCGTTTGGAAAAACTATTCCAACTGTCATATCATTTACTTCTGTTGCAGTTGTATTCATTAAGTTAGTATATAACATTATTTTTCCACTTTCTTTAAGTCCTGTAACAAGCTTTCCCCATCCTTCTACTTTTTTACCTTTTGGTTCAAAATTCGTTACAATATTTGTTGGTCCATTTTGAACTGCCCTTGATGGAGCTTTTCTTGAAGGACTTGATTTTTCAGATGAGTTATCCACATTTGTTCCTGAATTGTGGATAACTAATTTTGAAATTTTGTCCATTTTATCTTCTAACTCTTTTATTTTATTTTCATAATTTATATTTATTGCTGGAACATTAGTAACATTATTTGTATTTGGCATTGTATTTGGTATTGTGTTGGCTACTGTATCTTGTTTTGTATCTTTTAAAGAGCATAGTTTCATAATACCAACTTCAAGCATAATAGTTTTTTGTGTTGTCATTTTTAAATCATTAGCGAGCTCAGACAAGCTATAAATCATGTTCAATAATCTATCTTTAGATGTTTTATCAGCAATTTCTTTTATTTTCGCTAATTCATTTTCATTATATAAACTTAACTTTCCACTTGATTTAAAAACCAAAATATCTTTTACATATTTGATAATTTCCCAAATTAAATTGTTTAGATCTTTTCCATCTGAAATTACTGTATCAATATTTTGTAATGTTTCATCAACATTACAATCAATAACTGAATTTACTATCTTATTTATATATTCAACTTTTGGAATTCCAACTAATTCTTTTACCTTATCGTCGGTAATTTCGTCTTCTCCTTCTTGAACACATCTTTCTAAAATACTTAACCCATCTCTCATGGCTCCTTCTGCTAATACAGAAATTGTTTTAAGAGCCTCTTCGGTTATACTTATATTGCTTTCCTTACAAATATATTCTAATCTTAACTTAACATTTTCTGGTGATATTTTTTTATAATCAAATCTTTGACATCTTGATAAAATTGTGGCTGGTAATTTTTGTGGCTCAGTTGTTGCCAAAATAAATTTTACATGTTCAGGTGGTTCTTCCAACGTTTTTAGTAGCGCATTAAACGCACCTACTGAAAGCATATGAACCTCATCTATTATATATACTCTGTATTTAGCTACTGTTGGTAAAAAGTTTACTTCTTCACGTATTGATCTAATATCTTCAACACTATTGTTTGAAGCAGCATCCATTTCAACAATATCAGTTAAAGAGCCTTGAATTGCAGCTTTACAAATTTCACATTCATTGCATGGCTCTCCATCTTGTGGATTTAGGCAGTTTATTGCTCTGGCTAATATTTTAGCTGCTGATGTTTTACCTGTTCCTCTTCCACCTGTTAATAGATATGCATGTCCAACTCTATTAGCAATTATTTGATTTTTTAGAGTTCTTGTTATATGTTCCTGGCCTACTATTTCGCTAAATTTAGTAGGTCTAAATTTTCTATATAAAGCTGTATATGACACAATATCACCTCTATTTTGAAATTTCAAAAAAAATGGTACGAGCAATTATGTTTTTCTAACCTTTCTGTGGAAGTATTTTTCACATAAAATTTACTACTTATTGCTGCTTCCTTCCGGACCTGACAAGATTCATAGCTTTTTATTGAAAAATATCCTCCACACAAAGGTTAGAAATTTCTCATACCATTGACATTATATAATGTTTTTTGTTTTTTAGCAATAGTTTTTTATAATCTTTTAAAAATAACATTTTTGAAATCAGTAATTTCTCTATGTGTTTCTTTTTGTCCAACTACGCCTTGTTCTGGTAAATCTAAAACTAAATTAGTTTTATAAGATTTATCTTGAACTTCTATAATCAAATCAAATGACACTCTAAATTTTAAATCCTCTTCTGATACATTCATTTGACTTAAAATAGTTCCGCCTTGTTCAATTACTTCAGCTTCATTTGATTTATAATTATCTAATCCAAGGTTGGCAAAACTTATATAAATCCCCCCACCTTGATTACATATTTCTAAAGTTTTTGGGTTATCTGCCGCTGCACCAGTATATGTTAATCCAGAATTAACTAAAAATTCATTTGTATATTTATAGAATCCATCGTTTAAACTATTTGGCATATATACCTGAATTTTTCCAAGTCCTACATTTTTTAATATTTGTATATTTTCAATTTTAACACTTTTTATTATATCGTCTTTACCATAGTCTTCACTTTTATCTAAATAAATGTATAAATCATTAGTTTGAACAACTTTTTCGTTCCAAATGTAGTTTTCTTCTTGTGCTTCTGTTTCCGTGTTTTCTTGATTTTCTGCATTATTTGCACTGCTGTCGTCTGTTGTAATAGCTGAACTAATTACAATTATTTTTCCAATTTTAAAAGGAACTTTTTTCTCTCCTTCTACTTGGTATTTCATAACAGTAAAAATAGCAAAAGCAATTATAATTGCTATTATCGTTGCTGCAATACCTAATTTAATTCTTGGTTTTAAACTATCTTTTATCAAATTATTTCCTTTCCAAAAAGATATTAATTACTTATCTTTTTTCTTTAATTCTCTTAATTCTTTAAAGAATTTTTTTAACATACCTTCACATTCATCTTTTAAAACGCCTGTTTCAACTTCAACATTATGATTAAATTTATAATCATTTAATAGATTTAACACAGATCCACATGCTCCTGTTTTTTCATCTAATGCTCCAATATAAACTTTTCTTATTCTTGATTGAATTAAAGCTCCTGCGCACATACTACATGGTTCCAAAGTTACGTACATGTCGCAATCTAATAATCTCCAGCTTCCAAGTTTTTTACTTGCTTTTTTTATTGCCATTATTTCTGCATGATTGGTTGTATCTTGTTTTTCTTCTTTTTGATTATATGCTCTGGCTATTATTTTTCCATCTTTTACAATAACTGCTCCAACTGGCACTTCTAATTTATCATATGCTTTTTGTGCTTGTTTTAGAGCTTCTTTCATAAATTTTTCTTTCAATGTCTTTCTCCTTTAAAATTTGGTGTGCCCAAGGGGACTCGAACCTCTATCGGTCGCTTAGGAGGCGACTGCTCTATCCTGTTGAGCTATGAACACATGTGTTTATAGTATATAATATTTCCTCTTTTTTTTCAAGTGATTTTGTGTTATACTATAGAAAATTTAAATTGAGACATAGAAGACCGTCCCAAAGACATCTCAAAATTGAGACAAAAAAAGACCGTCCCCAAATGTCTCATCTAGGAGGAGAAAAAATAATGCAAAAAATTTTAGGATATATGAGAAAAGCAATCGATAATTATGAAATGATTCAAGATGGTGATAAAATTGCTGTTGCTTTATCTGGTGGAAAAGACTCAATAACAATGCTTATGGGTCTTAAAAATCTTCAAAGATTTTATCCAAAAAAGTTTGATATTATTGCTGTTACAATAAATCCAGGTTTTGCTAATTTTGATGTTGCATTTTTGGAAGATTTGTGTAAAAATTTAGAAGTTCCATTTATAGTTGAAGATGGGCATATGCAAGAAATAGTATTTGATATCAGAAACGAAAAAAATCCTTGTTCTTTATGTGCAAATATAAGAAGGGGAATGCTAAACAGCATAGCCATTCGAGAAGGATGCAACAAAATAGCTGTTGGGCATAATGAAGATGATGTTTTAGAAACATTTTTAATGAATTTATTTTATGCTGGAAGTATAAATACTTTCGCTCCAATGAGTTATATGGATAGATCTAAAATTACATTAATAAGACCTTTAATTTATGCACCTGAAAAGGATATAAAAAGTTTTGTAAAAAGAAACAATATTCAAGTAATGCCTAAAGCATGTCCAATGGATGGATATTCTAAAAGAGAAGATATGAAGCAATTCTTATTTAATATGCAAAAAGATATTCCACACATTAGAGCAAATTTATACGGTGCAATTAAACGTGGAAATATAAATGGTTTTCGTGAATTCAAATAAAGATTACAAAGGAAGGTACTAAAAGATGAACAATAATTATAACAAAGCACAGAACAAAAAACGTAAAACTCATTCTAAAAAAAGAGCTAGCAGTCAAAGAAAGGCACAGTACAAAAAATTAAATTACAAAAAAGTATTTATATTTTTAGCAATTGTAATTTTAATTTTTTATTTACTAGGTTTAGGTATTTCAAAAATAACAAAAGGAAATAAAAAACAAGAAGCCACTGCACCTGTTGTAGAACAGCCAAAAGATATTACAATTAATATGGCTGTAATAGGAGATATAATGTGTCATTCTACAAACTTTGCAGATGCTTATGATAAAGAAAACAATACTTATGATTTTTCTTATGTATTCACAGACATAAAAGATTATATTCAATCTGCTGACATTGCAATAGGAAATCTTGAAACTACATTTGCCGGAAAAGACGTAGGATATACTGGTTATCCAACTTTTAACACACCTGAACAACTTGCACAAAACTTAGCAGATTTAGGTTTAGACGTTGTTTCAACCGCAAATAATCACAGTCTAGATAAACGATATAACGGTTTAGTGAGCACATTAGATGAATTAGATAAAGTTAACTTAAGCCACACTGGTACTTACAGAAGTAAAGAAGATCAAGATAAAATAATTACTAAAAATGTAAACGGAATAAACATTGCCTTTTTATCATTCACTTATGGAACAAACGGAATTCCTGTTCCTAAAGGAAAAGAATACTGTATTAACTTGATAGATGAAGATTTGATTCTAGATCAAATTTCAAAGGCTAAGGCTTTAAATCCTGACCTAATTTGTGTAAGTATGCACTGGGGAGATGAATATAAATTAAAGCAAAATAAAACTCAAGAAAAACTTGCAGATTTCTTATTTAAAAACGGAGTTGATATAATTTTAGGAAGTCATCCACATGTCTTAGAGCCAATGGAAAAAAGAACAATTACTCTTGAAGATGGAACAACTAAAGATGGATTTTTAATATATTCACTTGGAAATTTCATGTCTGGTCAAGTTATTGAAAACACAATGAATACAATCATCTTACAATTACAAATTACAAAACATCCAAATAATTCAATAACGATTGACTCAGTTGAATATGTTCCAATATATATGTATGATAAAGGTGCAGGTCAAAACAAAAGATATAAAATTTTAGATATTAATAAAACTTTAAAAGCATATGAAAATGGTGATAAAACCATAACTGAAAATTTATATAATAAATTAAAAACATCTAAAAAGAAAATAGAAAGTATTGTTGATATAAAAGAAGATACTAATACTGATGCTACTAAAACTTCAAACAAATAAAAAAGTAATGTTGATTAAGCAGAATCTATTAATGATTTCACTTAATTAACATTACTTTTTTATTATGATTTATGATAACAAATCTTTAACCTTAAGCCATATAATTGTTCCACCAGTTACTGCTGTCATTAAAACTGCTAATATTGCAAATCCCCATTCATTATTTTGGAATGGTACTGGTACGTTCATTCCCCATAAACTTGCAATTAAAGTTGGAATAGCTAATATAATTGTTATAGATGTTAATCTTTTCATAACACCATTTAGATTATTTGAAATTATTGATGCATATGCATCCATTGTTCCATTTAAGATATCACTATATATTTTACTCATTTCTATGGCTTGTTTGTTTTCGACAATAGCATCTTCTAATATGTCTTCATCTTCATCATATAGCTTAATTATTTTACCTCTTAATGTTTTTTCCATTACAACTTCATTTGATTTTAGTGATGTTGTGAAATATACCAAACTTTTTTCTAAGTTTAATAATTTTAATAATTCTCTATTTTGTAGAGTTTTTTTCAAAATACTTTCAGCAACTTCTGTTTCTTTATTAATTTGTTTTAATAGTTTAAGAAATACAGATGCATTCTCATAAAAGAATTGAAAAATAAATCTACTTTTCTTATATGTAGTAATTTTTTTAGTAACACTTCTTTCTAATCCAGCTATAATCTTATTCTTCTTTAATGATACTGTAATAAAATAATCATCTCTAACTACTATTAAACCTACTGGCATTGTAGTATATATTTCGAAGTCTTGTTCTTTTTCTAATAATGGTACATCAACAATGAACAAGATTGTTCCATCATCTTCAATATCTATTCTGGCTTTTTCTTCATAGTCCAAAGCATATCTTATAAAATCATCTGATATTCCTGTTTGCTCGCAAACCATTTTTATCTCTTTTTCAGAGGGGGAGACCATATTTATCCAACATCCTTTTTCTATTTTTTCTGTTTCAACTGTTACATTGTTTTTTACGTTTGTGTTATAAATTTTAATCATTTAATTTCCCCTCCTTCATTATTTTCTTATTATAACACACACATTTTTTATAAGCAAGATATTATGTAGATTATTTTCGCTAATATTATTTATAATACTTGAAATATGTCGAATTTTGTGTTATAATCTAATACAATTTATGGCTTATGGTCATATATACTTCATGTATAATTAAGATTGTACCTTAATTTCTGGTCAAGCATGAACATCCAAATAAACATAAAAAAAGTAATTACTTTGAAAGGATGAGAAACATGAAAGAAACTACAATCAAAGTGAAAAATCAGATAGGGCTTCATGCACGTCCTGCAACATTTTTCATACAGGCTGCAAACACATTTGAATCCTCCGTTTGGCTTGAAAAGGAAGAGAAACGTTCAAATGCTAAGTCACTGCTCGGCGTTCTTGCTCTTGGCATTATTGGCGGATCACAAATCAAGATTATAGCTAGCGGACCCGATGAAGATATAGCAGTAAAAACATTGGAAAAGTTTATCAACTCAGGTTTTGAGAACGAAGATGAGCTTAAACTCTGGATTGAGGAACTTTCTGCCTCAGTTCCAGAAGAATAATTAAAAAAAACATCTGCTATGACCAGGCAGATGTTTTTTGGTGGGCAATCGGGGTCTCGAACCCCGGACCTTCTGATTAAGAGTCAGCTGCTCTACCAACTGAGCTAATCACCCAAATATTTTTTTCTTTTTGAACTTTTTCTATTATACAACTTTACTATCATAAAAGTCAAGTATTAAAATACATTATTTTAAATTTTCAATATAATAAAAATGTCGAAATATGTGAGAATTTTTTTGGAAATTTTGATGAAAATACTTGAATAAAAAAAATATTAATAATATAATGTTTATAATCAAAAGATAAAATAAGGGGAGATTATGTTATGGAATTAGTAAAAGATATATATTTCAACACCGATAAATTAATTGAAAACACTAATGTTAAGGTATCTTATACAGGAAAATTTTATCAAGGAAATAATGAAAAAGTTTTTTTACATTATGGATATGGTAAAGATTGGAATAATGTAAATGATATCGAAATGATAAAAACTGATTTAGGATATCAAGCAGAATTAAACTTAACTGGAAAAGATACTGTTAACTTCTGTTTTAAAAACCAAAATAATGAATGGGATAATAACCTAGGTCAAAATTATATTTTTAATATAGAAAAACCAGCTGTAACAAGCGAAAAAAATGAAAACTCTGGAAACCTTGTTTTCTGGGGAAAAACTTTTGGTAAAAATGACGAAATGCAAACATCTTCTGATGTTTATTGGACTTCAGAAAATAATAATCAAGCAAATAACTTAGATGAAAATACTTCAGGAGTAATTGAAGATGTTATTAATTCAACACCAAACAGCATAGATACAATAATTTCTAACAAAGCTGAAAACGTTGTTGAACCAACAGCTGACTTTAAAAAATCTTTAGGTGTAACATTAGAAACACCTGTAGAAAAAGATTGCTTTGCTATAATAAAAACATCTAATGATAATTCTAATATAGAAAACGCATCTAACTCTAACGGATCAAACACTGTAATTGGTAGCGCAACTGCAAAACAACAAACTGCAATCGCACTTGCACCAACAGGATTTGCATCATGGACAAAAAAAATAAAAGAAAATGTTTGTAAATTTTTCGATTATTTGCCAAAATTAATTTCTGGTAATTATAAAAGAAATATAGATAATAATTTTATAGACAAAAAATAAATAAAAAAATGTACTGAGCTTTATAGCACAGTACATTTTTTATTATTTTATCAATATTGTATTTTTTAAATATCCCATCCACCATTTACAGAAATAACTTGGCCTGTTGTGTATTCATTTTCAATTAACCATTTAACAGTCAATGCTATTTCCTCTGGTTTTCCCATTCTTCCAAGTGGAATTTCATTATTTAATTCATTTTTTTCACTTTCTGTTAAAAAGTTGTTCATATCTGTATCTATTGCACCAGGTGCAACACTGTTTACACGAATATTTGATAATCCCAATTCTTTAGCAAGTGCTTTTGTCATTCCGTCTAACCCTGCTTTTGCGGCAGAATAATGAACCTCGCATGATGCTCCTGTTGTGCCATTTATTGATGAAATATTAATTATGCATCCCTCTTTTTTAGGAATCATATATTTCAAAACTTCTTGAGTAGTATAAAATGCTGATGTTAAATTAGTTTGAATCATATTATTCCAATCTTCATCTGTTATATCTGTAAATAATTTTGTTTGACAAATTCCTGCATTATTGACTAATACATCTATTTTTCCAAATTTTGAAATTGTGAAATCAACAAGTGATTTTACTTCTTCCCTATTTCTTACATCAGCTTTATAAATTTCAACTACTTTACCGTCATTTTTTAATTGCTCTTTTATCTGATTAGCTTCGTTTACTGACTTGTTATAATTTAATACAACACTATATCCAGCATTTGCTAAAATTTTTACAATACTTGCACCAATTCCACGTGATCCGCCTGTTACGATTACTACTTTATTCATATTTTCCCTCCCTTAAAAAATTAATTATATATTTCCTTTTGTTTATATTTATTCTATAAAATAAAAAAGCCAGTAATTAAGATTTAATCAAAACTACTGACAATTTATAATGGAGCCACTTCTCAGATTCGAACTGAGGACCCCCGCATTACAAGTGCGGTGCTCTGGCCAACTGAGCTAAAGTGGCAATATTGGTGACCCGTACGGGAATCGAACCCATGTCTCCGCCGTGAAAGGGCGATGTCTTAACCGCTTGACCAACGGGCCATAATTTAAAATAATTTGTTCTAGGATTTAAGTTTAGCCTTAAATCCTAGATTTGGTGAGCCATCGCGGATTCGAACCGCGGACAACTTGATTAAAAGTCAAGTGCTCTACCACCTGAGCTAATGACCCAAGTCAGTGCTGTTGCACATACGAAAACCTTCTATTGGTTAACGCAGTTATTATTTTAATATATTTGTTACAATTTGTCAATACTTTATTAAAACTTTTTTTAAAAATTTTTACAGCACGTTTTTTTGTCGAAATTTGTTGTACGATTTTTCGTGACATTTACTTATTTCTGTGTTATATTTCTTATAACTTCATATCTAATTATTTGCATCTTTTAAACTATGCATTTAATCTTTCAACTAATTCATCTACATTAATTCCATGAACTTCGCAAGCTTCTTCTAAAGTTTCTGCTTGTGATGCAGGACATCCTAAACAATGCATTCCAGCTTCAAGTAATATATCAGCTTTTTCTGGCGCTATTTGTAATAACTCACCTATTCTCATATTTTTTGTAATTTCCATTATATTCACCTCTCTTTTATTATTACGAATTGTTCTTATTTTATCACATAATTATTAAAAAGTATATAGTTTTATACAAAAAACTAGAAAGGAGGGCCACTATTAAAACCATTGATTTATTTTTTATCTTACTAGCAATTAATCTGTTTATAAACTTCTACTCCATATACACTTTTGTAGATACAAAAGTATTACATAATAAACAAGGCTCAAAATTAAAATTAAAAAAATTTTATAATTAAATTCTTACATGTTTTATAATAAATCTGAAAGGAGCATTATGAAAAAAAGACTTTTATTTATATTACTATTCACCATAACCTTCCTAATTATAGAATATTTCATCTTCTCTCCCATTTATAAACTTAATTCTGTATTTATATCATACGGATTATCTCCATATGACATATGTCAAAAACAACCGTTATTATGGAAATATATTAAATTAATTTTTATTATTTCAAGTACTTTAAATCTAATTATCATATTTAATCTAATCTATTCAAAAATTCCTCACAAAAACAATACTAAAAATTCTAATATTATTTCAGAAAAAATCGACAAAAATAATCTGCAATTATTGATTGGAAAAAATCAAGAAAATAATGCAATCTACATTCCTGAAAAAGGATTATATCAAAACATGATTATAACAGGCACAATCGGTTCCGGTAAGACAAGTAGTGCAATGTACCCATTTACAAAGCAGTTAATATATTATAAAAATTCATCTTTTAAAGAAAAAATAGGAATGTTAATTCTAGATGTAAAAGGTAACTACTATTATCAAGTGCATGAATTTTGTAAAAAATTTAATAGGCTAGATGATTTAATAGTTATAGAACTTGGTGGTAAATACAAATATAATCCATTAAATAAACCGAATCTAAAGGCATCTATTTTAGCAAACAGATTAAAAACAATTTTGTTATTGTTCTCTGAAAACAATTCTGAATCCTATTGGCTAGATAAAGCCGAACAAATATTAGAACACTCAATCAAGCTATGTAGATTATATAATAATAACTACGTTAATTTTTCAGAAATACACAAACTTATAACTGACAAAAATTATTATGAAGAAAAAATAAAGATGTTAAAAACGCAATTTCAAGAAAACAAGCTTAACGAAGAAAATTGCTACAACCTTTTAACAGCAATTACATTTTTTGAAAAAGAATACTATGCTTTAGATCAAAGAACTCTTTCTATTTTGAAATCAGAAATAACCAGAATAACAAACTGTTTTATTTCAGATTACGAAGTATTACATACTTTCAACCCAGACAAAACAGAAGAAAACTTTGGTGGATTATCCGATATCATAAGTGAAGGTAAAATTGTTGTTTTAAACCTAAATATTTCTGAATATAAAAACCTATCAAAAATCATTGCCGCTTATTTAAAATTAGACTTTCAAACCGAAGTATTATCTAGATTGGCTAAAAATAATGTTGACCGATCTGTTGCATTTATATCTGATGAATATCATGAATATGTTACTTCAACAGATGCAGATTTTTTTGCACAAAGTAGAGAAGCAAAATGTATTAATATTGTTGCAACTCAAAGTTACACATCACTACTAAAAACATTAAATAATGAATCAGCCGTAAAAGTTATTATACAAAATTTAATAAATAAACTTTGGCTTAGAACTGACGATTCATTTACAATAGAAGAAGCTCAAAAGCAGATAGGAAAAGAAGATAAAGAAAAGTATTCAAGGAGTATTTCCGAAAACGCCAAGGAAACCGTGTACAACTATTTTACAGGTTCATTAAATTCCAAAAATTCAAATTTAACAGAAAGCATTAATTCTGTTGTACAACACGATTTTATATATGATACTAACTACTTTACCCAAAATTTAGATACATTTAATTGTTTAGCTTTTTTGTCAACAGGCAGTTCTATTCTACCACCTCAGCAAATTAAATTGATTCCTTATTTTCAAAATGAAACTAGCTTTATTTAATCTATAACTGTATTTATTAAAAATATATTAAAATCCAAAGGTTTATGGTTATCCTAAAAAAGCCTAAATATTTTATACAAGGAGTGATAACATGAAATCATTACGAAAATTTTTTAATCTCAACAATCTATTTATAATTTTTATTCTTATAATAATTTTTATATTTATTTTTTCTAACATTTCTTTTGCAGCATATCCAAAATTAATTAACACATTAAATTCAGCATTTCAAAAAATAGAATCTTGGCTTGTAAGCCTTGCAACTCCTGCTGCAGCCGTCGCTGTTGCATCCGGCGTATTTATGAAAAAATTTAGTTTTGGGGATGAAGAACGAATGCGTATTGGAAAAAAATTAATACGAACTTCTCTTATTTCATATGCATTAATTTTAGTTATAGACTTAGTTCTATCTACAATACAAAATTTATTAACAAATACATAATTAATTTAGGAGGTAAAAATAGCTTTCATGCAAGAAACACAATCAAACATAACTCAAACAATAATATCAACAATTAATTCAATATTTTCTTCTTTATTTTCATCAATTGATAATAACATTTATTCAATATTGGATGATATAATTTTTATAGATACAGACATACTAAAAGATAAATTTACTCATTCTTTTTTTGGGACATCAACTACCTATGGTTTAACACTTTTAGCTAATTCATTACTAATAGGTTTTGCTCTTTTTTATATCGTTCGATTTGCATATTCACATTATACAGCATCTCAAACCGAGCAGCCTTTTCAATTTTTATTTAAATTATTTATATTTGCTGTTCTTGCTAATTCTTCATATTTTATTATGGAGCAAACACTGAATATAAATTCCTTAATCTCTTTATCCATTAGAGAAATCGGTGAAAATATCTTTGGCTGCAATATAAGTTTTTCTGAATTAATTGTAAGGATTAATAATGTAGTTTCAACTGAAGAAACCTTGAACGTTTTTTCTATGGACGGCTTTCTAAAAGGATTTATTTCTATCAATTTATTAAATTTACTGTTTACTTACTCTTTGCGATATGTGATATTAAAAGTATTTATTTTAATTACACCCTTTGCATTTTTAACTTTAATAAATTCATCAACCTCGTGGTTCTTTAAATCATGGTTTAAATGTGTTTTATCCTTGCTATTACTTCAATCTTTTGTAGCTTTAATATTATTAGTAATTTTTTCAGTAGATTTCTCCGCAAAAGATACATTCTCTAAAATACTATGTGTTGGTTCAATATATGCTTTAACTAAAGCAAATTCTTACATACGCGATTTAATCGGTGGCATTTCTACTGATGTTTCTGCTAATTTTAGCAGTTTAAAATATATGTTTAAATAAATTATAAATACATAAAGGAGAACGAATATGAATTTTATAATACCTAAGAATTACAAATTTAAGAATAAAATATTAGGAATAATTGATTATTCTACAGGCTTAATCAATATAATTTGGAATACTATTATTTATTTTATTTTAAAAAATATTAATATCACTTTTTCAGTCAAGGCTTTTATTTTTTCTACATTATCTTTTCCTGTTTTATTATTTACAATAATTGGATTTAATAATGAATCCCCAATCTATACTATTAAATATCTTATAAGATTTTTGTTAAGGCCAAAGGTATATTTGTTTAGAAAGGTTTGCTGTAATTACAAATCTTTTAGTGAGAAATAAAAAAGAAGAATTCTAAAGAATTCTTCTTTTAATGGTCGAGGCGACAGGGATCGAACCTGCGACCTCATGGTCCCAAACCACGCGCGCTACCAACTGCGCTACGCCTCGATTAATTAATTTGTCTAATTAAGACTAATATAATATAACATAATCCAATATATTTTTCAAGAGTTTTTTGAAAAATTTTTATAAAAAATCAATTTTCTCTTGAAATTATCTAAAAAAGACGTTATAATTATATATAGTTTTGCAACTGTAGCTTAGCTGGATAGAGCGTTCGGCTACGAACCGGAAGGTCGGGGGTTCGAATCCCTCCAGTTGCACCAAAAGCATAGAAATAAGTGAAAACTTTTTCTATGCTTTTATTTTTTCTAGCTATACTATATTTAAAACATTTTTCGACAAATTATTAAAAATATTATTGTCATTTTAATATCTCAATGATAAAATAAAATTATAATAATCAAAGGGGGAATTTATTATGGCAAATTATCCAGATACATTACCACGCGAATATAGACCACTTTCACCATGGGCATACTTCGGATATAGCATATTGTTTTCTATTCCATTTATTGGATTTATACTATTATTAGTATTTTCATTTGATTCAACAAATATAAATAGAAGAAACTATGCTCGTTCATATTTCTGTGGATTACTTATAGCATTAGTTTTTGTTATATTCTTGGTAATTTTATTTACAATACTAGGAGTATCATATACAACATTATCAATTCAATAATAGAAAGTAATATCTCCATAAGTAGGAATCTCCTATTTATGGAGTTTTTATTATAAACACTATTACGTATCAAATTCTATCTTTTCCAAATTCTTAACGGTTGGCTCAGTAATTATATTTCCCATGTAATCATATCTAGAACCATGGCAAGGACAATCCCATGTTTTTTCTAAATTATTCCATGAAACCAAACATCCTAAATGTCCGCAAATAGGTTTTACTGCAAATATTTTTCCATCTTCCCTTTTATAAATTCCAATTTTTTCTCCATTTAATTCAATTATTCCACCATCTCCAATTGGTATCTTATCAAAGTCCTCTTTAGCTGGTTTAATTTTATTTATTAATAATGAATACGAACTTTCTTTAAGCATATTTCCAAATTCTTTTATATTTTTTATTGGCTCTAATCTGGTTGCTTTATAAATATCAGCATATTTATTTTCATTTCCGATAATCTTATCACTTATTATTTTTGCTGCCACATGTGATGTGCTCATTCCCCATTTTTTAAAACCTGTTGCTACATATACATTTGGCAAAAAATTTGAAAATTCTCCTATATACGGAATCTTGTCTAATGTTACACAGTCTTCTGTTGACCATTTAAATAATACTTTTTCATTAGGATAATATTTTTTTATATAATTTTCTAAATTTATAAAACTGTCTTCGATTTTTCCATGTGGTTCTCCTGTTCTATGACCCGCACCCGCAACAATTAGTAATCTCTTTCCTTTATAATTTGCTGTTCTAAATGAAATAACAGGATCCCACGATTGAATAAACATTCCATCAATTATATCCTTTTGCTCCGCTAAATCTTCGCCAACATCAACTGCAATAACATAAGATTTATCTTGATACATTTTTGTAAAATACATCCCTGGAAAATTTTTTATAGGATAATGTGTACATATTACAACTTTATCACAAATTACCTCATGTTCCTCCGTACTGATTTTATATAAGCTATTATATTGTTCAATTTTTACAACCTTACTATCCTCAAATATTTTTCCACCCATTTTTGAAATTCTATCATATAACTCTACAGTATATTTTCTTGAATTAAATTGCGCCTGATTGCTAAATTTAATTGCACCTAAACATTTTTCTACTGGAATTTTAATATTTTTTACAAATTCAGCATTGTAACCTATTTGATTTAAAACATCAATTTCTTGCTTAATTTTATCAAGTTCATTTTCACACGTTGCAAACACATACGCATCTCTTTTTTCAAAATCACAATCTATTTTTTCTTCTTGAATAATTCTTTCCGCTAACCTTATTCCATCTTCATTCGATTCTAAATACTTTTTTGCCACGTCTTCTCCATGCTCATTTGCTAAATATTTATAAAATAAACCATGTTGGCTAGTTAGCTTAGCCGTAGATTTTGCGGTTACTCCCATTCCAACTTTATCTTTTTCCAGAACTATTACACTAACACCTTTTTTAGCTAATAAGTATGCTGTAACAGCACCTACAATTCCCCCTCCAACAATACATACTTCTGATTTTTCATCAGTATTTAATTTTTGATAATTTGTTTTTTTACTATCATAAATCCACAAAGACTCTTCCAAAATACTTTCCTCCTTTTTATTGCTTTTTACTTAACCTAATATCTAAAGTTTTCTCTTTATTATTTCTGAAAATTGTCAATTTAACTGTATCTCCTATGTTTTTTGAATATATATATTCTCTTAAATCACACATTTTTTCCAACACAACATCATCTACTTTGGTAATAACATCACCTATTTGTAAACCACTGTTAAACGCAGGCGAATCCATTGAAATTTGTGCAATATATATGCCTGTATCAAATTTAATATTTGAATTTAGATATGGTATAACATTTTTATCATAAGCAAAAACTCCAATGCTTGCCTCTTCAAATTTTCCATCTTTTTCAAGTTTTTGAATAATTGGTTTAATCACATTAACTGGCACTGCAAAACCTATTCCCTCAGCTGAAGTTATTTTCACTGTATTAATTCCAATTATTTCACCATCATTGTTTATTAATGGGCCTCCGCTATTTCCGGGATTAATCGTTGCATCTGTTTGTATTAGATTTGACATGTATATATCATTTTCATTATTTCTTGAATAATTATTTTCATTTTTTATTGCGGATTGCTCACTTTCATTAAATATAATTGTTCTATTCAAAGCACTAACAATTCCAGATGTAACTGTTTTCTGAAATTCGAAGCCAATCGGATTTCCGATTGCATATACACTCTCTCCAACTCTTAAGTTATCAGAATCTCCTAGTTTAGCATAATTTACACATTTCATGTTTATTTTAATAATTGCTAAATCTAAGTTCGAATCAGACCAAATAACTTTTGCATTATATTTTTTTCCATCTTCCATTGTTACATAACAGCTTCCATATTTTGCACCAGAAACATGTTCATTCGTAAGTATATATCCGCTTTCTGAAATAATTACGCCACTTCCTATTCCCATTTGAGAAACTCCATTTTGTGTAAATACTGTATTACCATTATCCTTTAACCTTGATACTCCAACCACACTATCCGTAGCATTTTCCAACATTTCAGTCACAGTCAAATCTTCTTTTTTCTTTTCTGCTATAGTCAAAGAAGATTCATTAACATTGTATTTATCATAATCAATAATTTCTATTTTTGCATAAATTTGATATAGTCTAGTTATTATCAAAGTAGAAAAAACTGCTACAATAGTAATTATTATAGCTCTTTTTATTTTTGTTTTTTTATCATAAAATAGAGACACTTAATCCTCACTCTCCTTTATTTATTTTTCCCAAATCATTCCAGAATATACAATAGGCAAATTATTATTAAACTTAATATACAAATTTTTGTTTCAGTATTGTAGAAAACGATTTTTAATGATATAATTTGACCAAATTCGTAATGGAGGGAGTAATATGAAACTAGAACAAAATGACGCACCATTTATATTTTCAACAACATCAATACCAGATATTTTCTTCACGGAATATCTATCATATGCTGATGGTAACTACGTAAAGATTTATTTATATATGGTTTTCTTAGCTAAATATGGCAAAGATATTAAAGTTAATGATTTAGCAAAAAAATTGCAACTTCCATTAAAAACAATACAAGATGGTATTAAATTTTGGGAAGAACAACAAGTAATAACTAAGAAAAATACTGGATATATTTTAAATAATCTTCAAGAAATAGAATTACATAAATTATATAATCCAAAAATCACATCTTCACCTGAAGAACTTGAAAAAACAGCTAAAAATCAATATAGATCAAAAGCTATAGAAAACATTAATAATGAGTTCTTCCAAGGAATAATGTCACCTTCATGGTATAGTGATATTGATTTATGGTTCAAGAAGTACAAATTCGATGAAGAAGTTATGATTGCTTTATTTAGATATTGCTTTAATCGTTCTGCACTTCATAGAAACTACATCCAAACTGTTGCCGAAGGTTGGTCACAAAGCAATATTAAAACATTTAATGATTTGGAATTGTATTTCGATAAACAAGAAAAATTAAAAAATATTTCAAACACTATCTCTAAAAAATTAAATTTAAATAGACAACTTTCTCAATATGAAGAAGGTTATGTTTCAAGATGGAATCTTGAATACGGATATAATTTTGATATTATAGAATTAGCTTTGAAAAAAACAACATCTAAAACAAGCTTTAATTTTGATTATTTGGATAAAATATTAACAGATTGGCATGAACATAAATTAAAAACACCTACGGAAGTCAATTCTTACTTAACTGAAACAAAAGCAAAAAATCAAAACATAAAAAAATTAGAAAAACAAACCGGTTATACAAATTATGATCAAAGAGAAGTTTCAAATTGGGATAATTTTTATATAAATTAATAATAAATTAACAAAGCATTAAAAATAAATATTAAATTTATTTTTAATGCTTTAATAAAAAGATTGGAAGTGATATTTATGAATAATTTAATCTTATCTACACTTTTAAAAAATTATGAAAGAAAAAGATTATCAGCAGAAAAAGATCTAGAAATAAGAAAAAACAAACTCTACACTGAAAATCCACGTTTACAGGAAATAGATGATGAACTATCAAAAATAGGTATTTCAACAGCAAAAGCATTAATAATATCTAATTCTGCTGAATTGTTAAGTGATTTAAATAAGAAAGTAGAAATATTAAAAGAAGAAAAATCAAACATATTAAAAAATTTAAACCTACCTGAAGATTATTTAACGCCAAATTATTCTTGTAAAATCTGCAATGACACCGGATACATTACTGAAAAATATAATTCTGTAATGTGTAATTGTTTAAAACAAGAAATATTTAATATTGAATATAATAAATCAAATATTGCAAATTTAGATAAACAAAATTTTGACAATTTTTCTCTAGAAAAATATTCAGATAAAATTGATAAAGAAAAATATAATTCGGAGATTTCACCAAGGGATAATATAAAATTAATTAAAGATATTTGTATGAAATTTATAGATAATTTTGATGATCCTAATGAAAAGAATTTATTATTTACAGGAAATACAGGACTTGGAAAGACATTTTTATCAAGCTGTATTGCAAAAGAAATAATACAAAAAGATAAAACCGTTCTTTATCAAACTGCACCTATAATGCTAGATATGATAATTGATTATAAATTTAATAAAAACAATCAAGTTGACACAACGTATAAAAATTTATTAGATGTCGATTTATTAATAATTGATGATTTAGGAACTGAATCTTTAAATAACATAAAGTTTACTGAATTATTTAATATTATAAATACTCGTCTATTAAACCAAAATAATAAATGTTTAAAAACAATTATTTCAACCAATTTAAGTCTACCAATATTAAACAAAACATACGGAGAGAGAATAACTTCGAGATTAATTGGTAATTATAATATTTGTAGATTTTTTGGAGAAGATATTCGTTTCCTTGATAGATAATTATATAAAAAAATAAATTCGATTTAGTTTTCTGCTAAATCGAATTTATTTTTTACTTCATTAATTATTCGCTAATTTCTTGATCTTCAGGTTTTATAATTTCAATGCTTACAACCTTTCCTCCATCATTTGTTCTCATTAATGTAACACCTTGTGTAGATCTTCCAAGAACACTAACTTCAGAAACATTTAATCTAATTATAGTTCCCGTATCAGTAATCATCATAACATCTTCATCACCATTTGCAATTCTGATTCCAACAATATTTCCAGTTTTTGGAGTAATTTTATATGTAATAACTCCTTTTCCACCTCTATTTTGTACTCTGTATTCTTCAAGTTCTGTTCTCTTTCCAAATCCATTTTCAGTAATTGCTAATAATGTCGCATTTTTTCCACCTATTACTGATTCCATACCTATTACAGCATCTTCTTTATCTAATCTAATTCCTAAAACTCCTTGAGCTGTTCTTCCGACTGGACGTACATCCTTTTCATCGAAAGTAATACACATACCTTTTTTAGTAACTAAAACAACATTATCTTCACCATCTGTTAATCTAACATCAATTAATTCATCATCTTCTTTTAATGTTATAGCTAATAATCCTGTTCTTTTACTTGAACTATATTCACTCAAAGCCGTTTTCTTAATTAAACCATTGCGAGTTGCCATTAATAAATATTTTCCTTCAGCAAAGTTTTGTAATGGAATAACTGCAGATATTTTTTCTCCAGGATCAAGGCTAAGTAAGTTAACAATAGCTGTTCCTTTAGCAGTTCTACCAGCCTCTGGAATTTCATATCCTCTTAATCTATACAATTTTCCTTTATTACTAAAGAATAAAATTGTATCATGAGTTGAAGCAGTAAATATTTGTTTTACAAAATCTTCTTCCCTAGTTGCAATACCAGTAATTCCCTTTCCACCTCTTCTTTGGCTCTTGTATGTATCGATTGGCATTCTCTTAATATAACCAAAATGTGTTAGGGCTACAACAGTTTGTTCATCTTTTATTAAATCTTCAACATTGAACTCACCTTCAGCTGCAACAATCTTTGTTAATCTTTCATCACCGTATTTTTCTTTAATTTCTAATAACTCTTCTTTGATGATATCGAATACTAATTTCTCACTATTTAATATTTCTCTTAAGTGAGCTATTAATTTCATTAATTCATTATATTCATCTTCGATTTTTTCACGTTGCAATCCTGATAATGTTTTTAATCTCATATCTAAAATTGCTTGTGCTTGAATATCTGTTAATCCAAATCTTTCCATTAATCTTTCTTTTGGATCATCATATGAAGAACGAATTATATTAATTACTTCATCAATATTATCTAGAGCTATTTTTAATCCTTCCAAAATATGTGCTCTTGCTAATGCTTTATCTAACTCGAATTGTGTTCTACGTAAAATTACATCTTTTCTATGTTCAATATAATAATCTAAACATTGTCTTAATGTTAGTATTTTTGGTTCTCCATTAACTAATGCTAATAGAATAGCACCAAAAGTATCTTGCATTTGTGTAAATTTATATAATTGATTTAATACAACTTGAGCATTTGCATCTCTTTTTAACTCAATTACGATTCTTACTTTATCAATTCTGTCAGATTCATCTCTTAAATCAGAAATACCTTCTATTCTTTTTTCCCTAGCTAAAGCAGCAATGTTTTCAACTAATTTTGCTTTATTTACTTGATATGGTAAAGATGTAACAACTATTCTTTGTTTATTACCACTCATTTCTTCTATTTCAGCTTCTGCTCTAACAGTTATTTTTCCTCTACCTGTAGTATAAGCTTGTTTAATTCCTTCATATCCAAGAATAACACCACCTGTTGGAAAATCAGGTCCTTTAACAATTTTCATTAATTCTTCATCAGAAACATCATCTTCATCAATTATTTTTACAATAGCATTTATTATTTCTGTTAAATTATGTGGTGGAACGTTTGTTGCCATACCAACTGCTATTCCTGATGAACCATTTATTAATAATGCAGGGATTTTAGATGGTAAAACCATAGGTTCTTGTAATCTTTCATCATAGTTAGGCATAAAGTCAACTGTATTTTTTTCTATATCAGTTAGCATAAGCTCAGATATTTTAGCCATCCTTGCTTCTGTATACCTCATTGCGGCTGCTCCATCACCATCTATTGAACCAAAGTTTCCGTGACCATCAATCAATGGATATCTCATTGAGAAGTCTTGTGCCATTCTAACCATTGCATCATAAACAGATGAGTCACCATGTGGATGATAACGTCCTAAAACAGATCCAACTGTATTTGCACATTTTCTGTAAGGCTTGTCTGATGTGATACCATCTTCATACATTGCATACAAAATTCTTCTATGAACAGGTTTCAAACCATCTCTTACATCTGGTAATGCACGAGAAACGATAACGCTCATGGCATAATCAATATAGGAAGTTCTCATCTCTGTTTCAATATCTCTTTGTATAATTTTTCCATCCTTTGAATCCATATTTTCTACCTCTTTTCTATTGTTTTCACTCCTTGTATTATACTAAAATAGAAAAAATTATGCAATAACAAAACTCAAATTTCCGTAACTTTTTTCACATTTTTTATATATTTTTTTGCTTAGAATTTAAATTAATTTTTAAATATACTACATCTTAAAGTTACCCCATAAAAGAAAAAAATTAAATAAAGAAAAGTGGTTTTAAAATAGGATTTTTTATTTTTATGAAAAAATTAGATAATAGACTTAATTATACTATGTAATTTTATGGAGTAACTTTAAGATGTAGTATATTTTATTGATTTAAATTTGATTTGCCAATTCTAAATAAACATTATTGAAATCAAAGTTTTCTGAATTATTAATTAAATTATTTATATTTTCAATTTTATTAACATTTTTTATTATATTTTCTATAGGTAATATTTTTTTCATTTGTTTTTCTATTTTATTTAATTCATTATTCATACCATCAATATTTTTATTTGAATAAAATTTTTCCCAATTTGCAATATATTTTTCTATTTTTCCTAACGCTTTTATTTCTTGCTCAAATTCGTTTTCTACATTTGAATCAATATTATTTAAAATAATATCCTTACCATTTTTTATCAAACTTGAAACATTACTAGAAATTAAATTTGATTTTTCTAATTTTTCTATTACAAAATTTAAAGTATTGGAAATACCTTCAAGATAATTTCCCTCTTTTAATGCATCCTTTGCTTGTACAATACTTTTAAAATCTGAATTATTTATTCCTAAAACTTTTTTTCCAAGTTCTATTGCGTTTTCAAGTGTTTTATTTAAAGCATCTTCTATACCACCTGTTATAAATGCATCTTTTACTTCAATAACCTCATTTTCAACAAAATCTGGTAATAAAACTTTTAGTCCAAAATCTACAGCTGTATTAGCTAGTTGTCCTATATTGGTTTTTAAAAAATTATTTTGTAAATATTCTAAATTATTATTTAATTTATTTCCAAGCTCATTTATGTTTTCTAGAATTTCCATATAACCTCCTTATTTATTATTAATTTAATTATTTTATATAAATAATATTTAATTATTGTTTTATTATTTAATTAATTATTTTTTATTATTTTTATTTTTTTAATAATTTTAATTTTTATTATACTTTACTCAAATTACTGTACTATAATCACCACAGCATATTCGAACAAA
>CAMUZC010000006.1 GCA_947165105.1 uncultured Lachnospiraceae bacterium
ACAAATTACTGTTTAATTTCTGGAAGTAATTTTTGCTTGGAAAAATGTAGTGGTAATTGCAATATTTCTAACCATGAATATTATTTAAAAGATAGACTAAATATGAATTTCAAAGTTATTCCAGATTCATTTTCTAAAACTACTACTATCTATAATAGCAAAAAGCTAAGCATTTGTATTGATGAAGTTAATGTTGATTACATTAGATTTAGCTTTATCGATGAAAGTGTTGATGAAATATGTAGTATTATTGATACATTTAAAAATGGTAGAATTATGGAAGGAAAAGATTATACTAATGGAAATTTTAAAAGATTTGTGTAGGTCTTTAAACATAATCTGTACCATATTATTGCACAAAAAGAGCAAGTGTTGAGTAACACTTGCTCTTTTTGTGTCAACCTTCAAGTAAATCCCTTAATTCTCGCCATCTGCTATCCTCATTCAACATTTTTAGTGGAATAAAGTTTGCATTGATTTTTGCATTAGGGTTTTCACTTAATTTACGAAGGTTGGAAAGGATTATTTTTGCTTCCTTGCATTGTATAGTTGATATACCTATCACGCAAATATCAGACTTTGCCGCTATAGCTTCATCTAAAATCCTCTGTACTTCTGGTTTTAATGAAGTTGCTAATTCTTGCAATTTCAATAACCGTTTTTCAGACATAAATATGCCTCCTTTATAAAAACAAAAATAATATCGGCATTATATCATTTGTGCATGTTAAAGTCAATCATTATTATTTTACAATCTTCTTCCAAATGCTGCTAAGAACTAATACACCAATATACACCATAACAATACTAGCTCCTGTTGGCAAATTCAATAATGATGAAATCACTAATCCAAATAAGAAACATAAAATTGATATTATTACAGACATTATAGCCATTTCTTTAAAAGAATGTGTCAATTTTCTTGCTATAATTGCTGGAAAAACTATTAAACTTGAAATTAGTAATGTTCCCATCATTCTCATACCTATAACCACTACTAAGGCCGTAAACAATGCAATTAAAAATTGATAGAATGTAACATTAATTCCACAAACTTTTGCATATTTTTCATCATAAGTAATCATAAATAACCTATTATAGAAAAATACATATGCAATCACTAATAGAATTGATAAAACTACACTTATTATAACATCGGTTGTTGACATTGTTAAAATACTTCCAAACATGTAATTATAAACATCAATATTAAATCCACTTGTTAATGATGTAATTATAACTCCGAACGCAAGAGCTCCAGCTGAAACTAATGCAATTGTTATATCGCCTGATTCACCCTTTTTTTGACTAATTATTAAAATTATAAATGATGCAATTATAACAATTGGAATAGCAACATACATTTGTGGTAGATTAAACACTAATGCTAATGATAGGGCTGCAAAAGCTACCTCACCTAGTCCATGACCTATCATTGAATATCTTTTTAAAACTAATATAACTCCTATCAAAGCAGCACATAATGAAATTGCAATTCCACATACAAGCGCTCTTTGCATAAATGAGTATTGTAGTAAATCTATTAAAAACTCCATTTTTTATTTCCTTTCTGAGACATTTGGGGACGGTCTTTTTTTGTCTCATTTTTGAGACATTCCGGGAACGTCCTCTTAAATATTTCTATTTTTCCATTCCTTAATACTTCCATCAAATTTAACACTCGTTGCCATGCATATAATCCTTGCATTTTCATTTTCTACCTCATCCAAATCGTGAGTGGCCATAATTATTGTTAAGTTTGATTCTTTATTTAATTTATTCAATATATCATAAAATTCTTTGGTTATGTTTACATCTAGACCACTACAAGGTTCATCTAATATAAGTAGTTCTGGTTTTCTAATTAATGCTCTTGCAAGCATTATTCGCTGTCTTTGTCCTCCTGAAAGTTGTCCAATTTGTTTATTTACAAAATTCTTTATTCCTAGTAACTCACATATTTCTTCGAACTTTCTATGGTCTTCTTTATTATAGAATGGTAGTGTTCTATGCTTTTGAACACCTGTCATAATTATTTCTTTAGCTGTTGCCGGAAATTCTAAATCTACCATATTATTTTGAGCTAAATATGAAATCTTTTCTGGGTTAATATTCTTTATTATTTCACCAGAATCCTTTTTGTTTAAACCTACTAGCGTTTTTATTAAGGTGCTTTTACCTGAACCATTTTCTCCAATTAAGCATATATAATCACCTTTTTGTATATTAAATGAAACGTCTTTTATTGCAATGTGTCCATTGTATGTAGTTGTAACATTTTTTATTTCAATTAGATTCATAATACTTTTCCTTTCTTATTTTAAAGCTTGTTTTAAATTTTCCAAATTATCTTTCATTATACTTACATATGTTGCTCCATTATTCATTTCATCTTTTGAAACATTATGTACTGTGTTAAACACTAGCATTTTAGTTCCAGTTGCTTCTGAAATTGTTTTAGCGATGTTGCCTGTTGTATATTCTTTGTAAAAAATTACCGGTATTTTGTTTTCGTTAATATAATCTATAACCTCTTTAACTTGTACAGTACTTGGTTCTGCACTTTCTCCACATGTTTCATATGCGCTTATAAAATCAAGATTATATCTTTCTACAAAATATGCATATGCAAATGCTCCACCAAAGGCTATTTTAGGATTTGATGAATTGTTTACAGTATTTTCAATTTCCTCATCTAATTCGCTAATTTGACTGATGTAGTTTTGAGCATTTTTTTTGTAATAACTTGCATTCTCTGGATCAATTCTACTTAACTCATTTTCAATACTCTCTACCATTTTTATCGCATATTGAGGATTTAACCATATGTGCGGATCATATGTATGGTTGTGACCATCTTCCGTATGAGTGTGATTATGTTCATGCTCGTGCTCGTGCTCATGTTCATGCTCATGCTCATCATCAGAATGTTCTTCACTGTCCTTATGGTTTGTATGTTCTTCATGTTCTTCCTCGAATTCTTCGACATTTATTAATTTTACTGTTTTTGATAAATCTAATACATTTATATCTTTTTTTACACCCGAAATTAGATTCTCTGCCCATGGCTCCATTTCTTCACCTGTATAAATAAACATATCTGATTCATTTATTAAAACCATATCTTGCGGAGTTGGCTCATAGGTATGGCTCTCTGAGCCAGGTGGCAATAATAATGTTACATTTACCTTATCTCCACCTATTTGTTTAACAAAATCATATTGTGGAAACAGTGTAGCAACCACTTCAATTTTACCATCATTGTTTTTTCTTTTTGGATTCTTTATGTTTATTATTACGGCTGTTATTATTGAAAATATTAAAATTAATAGAATAATAAACGATATATTCTTTTTCATTATTTGTTTTCCTCCTTTTTACATTTTTTGCAAATTCCGTAAAAAACAGTTTTTACATTATCTAATTCAAAATCATGATCTTTCAAAATATGATGTTGCACCTCTTTAAATTCGTGACATTCCAAATGTATGATTTTATTACATTTTTCACATTTTAAATGAAAATGTTCTTTACAATTATTTTCTTCAATATATTGATAACAACTGCAGTTTCTTCCTTCTACCATATATTTTTTTATAATATTTTGATTAACTAAATCAGTTAGATATCTGTATACTGTGGCTTTTCCAATATTTTCGTTGATTGAATTAAAATAATTTAATATTTCTTCTGCAGTAATGTTATTGTCTTTATTGTCTTTCAAATATGTTAATATTTTTTCTCTCTGCTTTGTATTATATTTGTTTTTCAACTATCTTCACCTCTTATATTCTATTCTCAATTTGAAACCGAGTCTCATTTTATCATTTTTTATTAATCATGTCAATAGGCTTACCAATAAATTATTATAATTAAATATAGTATATTTGCAAAAAAATAGAAACCCCATATTAGGGTTTCTATTTTGAGTTGCAGAATTTAAGAACATAAAGTATTTCTCTGAATTGAACTTATCCATTCTTTTCTGCGTCTGGTTTCTGCCTCTTCATAACGTAGTACTTCTTTTACCTCTTCGTTCTCAACGACAACGCTGTATACATTTCCATTTTGGACTGTTATACCTTTGTCGTTAAAAAAGTTTAATGGTATGTTGGCAGTAAAGCATTCCTTTGTGAAATCTCCCACAATACTGTTAAAGAAAAAGATTTTTTCTACCTCACATACAGCGAATTCCTCTTCAATCCGTTCAAGTGAAGCATAACTAATTAGCTGTCCCATAATTGCCCTCCTCTTTAGATTGGTTTTTATTTGCTATTGTTTCGCCGTCTTTGTAGTCTCCTTGTTTTTTGTCAAACTTTACATCATCTTTTGATACAGTAAGTATAACTGTACCTGTTTCATCTGTCCGATATACTTTGATCTTATGCTTTTTTAGTTTGATTACAGTTTCTTTAGATGGATGTTGATACTTATTTCCAACTTCGCAAGATATCAATCCATATTCAGGATCAACTGCTTCTAAAAAATCATTTGATGTTGAAGTATTTGAACCATGATGTCCAAGTTTTAAAATCTCACATTGTAAATCAATATTTGATTCTAACATTTTTGTCTCAACATTTGTTTCTGCATCACCAGTCATTAATATATCCATTGTTCCAAAGGATACTTTAATAACTGTACTTAAATTGTTTAAATTGCTTCCTGCTTCTTCCGGTGTGAGCTGACCTACTACTTTAAAAATAGCCTCTCCCAGATAAAATTTGTCATTTACTTTTGGATTCTTAACCTTAATCTTAGATGTACCTAACTTTTGCAATAATTGCATATACCAGTTAGTGGTAATAGTACCATTTTCAATTTTTGGCATATACACAGTTTTACATTTAAAATTGCAAAGAACTTCATACATGCCTCCCATATGGTCATCATGAGGATGTGTTCCTACAACAAATTCCAGTGTTTTTACACCTTGACTTTGTAAGTATTTTACAACATCATTGCCTGAAGACCGCGTACCACAATCAATAAGACCATATTTTCCATTTTGTTCAAATAAGAAACTATCCGCCTGACCACAGTCTATCATGTGTATATGCATAAGACCATCGACATCTGATACTGAGCTAGTATTGTTTGTGGTATCCGTGTCATAGTTAGATGTGTTTATCTCATCATCTTCTAAGATTATTGGGGTATTTACTGATTCAACAGTATAGACAAATTCGTAATAATACCATATAGCAAAAATAATTGCTACTATAGCCAGAATCGCATATATTATTATTTCGCGTTTCCGTTTAGTATGTTTCCCTCTGTCATTTGCCATCAGGAATGCCTCCTTTTGTAAAAATTTATGTAAATTATATCACAAATATTCTCCATTTGCAATGTTTGTTTGCGTTTTATTTTACATAATTTGCTATTTCTATACTTTCTATAACTACATCATTTATAGGTTTATCGTTTTCATCTGTCTCAGTTGCAGCTATTTTATCTACGATTTCCATTCCTTCTATAACCTGACCGAATACTGTATGTTTTCCAAATAAATGCATACTTCCTCCATAAGTTTTATATGCTTCTATTAGATTACTTGGATAGTTATATTGTTTTAACATTGTCGCAGTATCTTCATCAAATTTAGCCTGTTCAATAAAGAATTGACTTCCATTTGTGTTAGAACCTGAATTTGCCATACATAGTGCACCTCTATATGGAACTAAATCATATGAAAATTCATCTTCAAATGCCTTACCCCATATACTTTCTCCACCGGCACCTGTGCCTGTTGGATCACCACCTTGTATCATAAAATCATTTATTACTCTGTGGAATATTAAGCCATTATAATATCCTTCTTTAGCGTGAGTCACAAAATTTTCAACTGCTTTTGGCGCTATATTATTAAAAAACTTTATTTTTATATCACCGTAATTTTTAATGTGCATTATTGCAATTGTTTCTCCATTTTCTGGTATAGCTATTTGTTTTTCTGCTGCTGAAATAAAATCAATTGATTCAACATCAACATTTTCTGATGATGATTTTTTTGTGCTGTTTTTATTATCTGTACTTGATGAACTTTTTGTTGAAGATTTTTCATTATTGTTTGTGTTAGAATTATTTTCACATCCTGATAAGCATGCTATCATTATAAGCATTACAATTATTGTTAAACATTTTTTTAAATGTTTCATACTATATTTAACCTCCTAATTTTATAATTAATTATACATATCTTATTTTAATACTCTTCAATTTTCACATATAGTTTTTCTTCAGTAGAATATAGTTTTTCAACTTCAATCTTTGTTATTTGAGTATCATCTTTAAAAGCAAATTTATTCATTGAATCTAGAACAATTTTTACAACATTATCTATATCCGGCTTTTTGGTTGGACTGATGTAGTTTCCTAACATTTGCTCTTTCATCGCTTTACTGGCTGATTTAGGAACTTCAAAGTAAGCAGTAATGCTTACTTTTGCCCTTCCTTCCATTGTTTTATATCTAGGATATTTTAATAAAAAGTATTGTTCTACAAGACTTTCATAATCTTTGGTTCTAGTTGGAGTATATACTTGACCAGTATAACTGTTTAATCTTGGTCTACCTTTTCCTATTATTTTTGCTGGAACCTCAAATTCATAAATCATAATAACCTCTCCTCTAATCTTTAGTTTTATTGATTCGTTTCCATAGTTTCTAACATTTCATTTAAATTACTTTGCTCATTTTTTGGATACCAGTAATTGAAACATAAAAATTTATCATTGATTTTTGTAATATAACATTCAACTGTGTATAAATCTCCTGCTTCTTCAAGATTTAAATTTGTCTTTTGAAATTCAGAATTAGCCATAGTTACAGAAGTAATTTCAGTTCTTACGTTCTCATTAAATGCTTGTTCCAGATATTCTCTAGCCGTTAAGTTGCCTTCTATATTTAATCCATAATCTATAAAACAATATAGCATTTTTGTATGTTTTTCATTCATTGCAATAAAATCATATTCAATAACATTTTTATATTTTTCTTTTTCGCTTTTAGTAAGCAATTGCAAATCATCTTTTGGAGTAAATTTAATGTTTGTATTCTTAATTATATGGTTGTTTTCTCTTATTTCTACTATTGTTTCTGTTTTTGAATTAGTACCATTATCTTGAAATTTTTTATTGTTTCCAATAATTGTGAATATAACAATAATTGCAATTACAAATGTTGATGCAATAAGTGTTATAGTTAATAGTTTAGCATTTCTGTATAATTGATCATTTTGCGCTCTTTCAGAAAAATAAAATTTTCCTTTATACTTTCTAATTATTTGTTGATCCCTGATCAAATTAAAAACTTGAATAGCTCTTGCTTCTATCATTGTTTTACTTAACTCAGAAATAATTTCTTCTCTTTGGACAGCATTTTCTTTGCTCATAGCATTTTTATTACCAAAAGCATCTTTAATTTTTTGAATTTCCTCTGGTGATACAGATTGATAACTAAATAATTGACTTGGGTTAATGTCACCTGTTTCATTTGTTTCTTGTTGTTTTTTAGTTACTGTAGTTATTACAGCAATCGCGCCTATTAAAGCAATTCCTATTGACACAATATAATCAAATAAAAATGCTGACAAAAGATTCCAATTCTTTAATGTATTTGGTATCCATTCAAATGTTATATTAAATCCATTTACCGCTTGTCTTATAATTGGCATAATCACCAAAAATGAAATTGTAACAGTTAGTATTGTTGAAAAAAACACTAACTTAGAAAAATTTTTATTTATTTCATTTTTGGTTATCTTATATCCCATATAACTGCCAATCGCAATAAAAATTGATAGTAAGCCTATAATAACATTACCCAAAGCATATGCTAGCAACCAAGGTAAAGCTCCTACAAAAGCTCCTAGTATTGAGCCTAATATTCCAAACAAATTATTTTTATTTTGTTTCATTTTTTCACCTTCTACTAATTTATCACTTATCTTTATTGTGCTACTTTTTCAACTAAAATCATGTTGTAAACATAGTTTTCATAACCTACTTTAATCATCTTTTCGCTTATTTTTCTATATTCATCATTATTAAAGAATTTATTGTAGTAATCTGAATTATCTGAATCTATTATCCAAATTCTTCCATTACACTCTTTTAAGAAATCAGTATTGATATAAATCTTTAATTGTTTTCCAAATGCTTCATATGCTGCTTCTACGCCCCAATTTGATGGATTGTAGTAAAATTGTTTGTTATCTGTAAAATACAAAGATACAACAGATCCTGTTCCAAAATTTGATTGGTCGAAAAGTATTATGTCATCTTTTTGAACATTTTCTTGAAGATATGCGATTGGTGTCATGTTATTTTTGTCATATGCTTCTTTTATTTGAAGTGTATTACTCCAAATTGCAAGTATAACAGTTATTGTACAAATTGTACCTACAATAAACTTATTCTTTTCCTTAGCAACATAATAGCTTATAAAGAATATAAATAATCCTGTTATAACAAACAAATATCTATAATACAATATTGAAGTTCTCATAATTGCAGTTATTAAAACTGCTGCTAATATAACTGCAAAATAAATTCCAATTGATAAAATTGCAAATCTATCTTGCTTTTTATTATTTTCTTTGTCTTCTGTTAACTGCTTTGCCTCTTTACTCTTTCTGTTGCTTACGATTTTAAATATGACATATATGTACATTGCAACAGCAAAAATAAATCCTATTATTTCTTTTAAATTTCCTGAAAATTGTGTACCAATTAATTGGAATAAAGTTTTTGGAAATTCAAATCCTATCCAAAATCCACCTGAAACATTCTTCAATTGTTTCATAAAGTACATAATCCATGGAATATATGCAACTAATTGAATAACTCCTGAAACCAATAATTTAACGATTGATTTTGTTTTCTTTTCTTTTATGAACCAGAATAATAAAACGCAATTTATTATTCCTGCAGCCATCAACCCATAATAATGAACATAGATACATGCTAAACTTGTAACTCCAAATATAAGCCAATTCTTAGTACTATTCTCATTTTTAAATAGTCTATATGCATAAATTGCTAATATTGTAACTAACAATATGGCTAAAGAGTACATTCTTACTTCTGCTGCATATATGCATATTACAGGTAAAAAATATGAGAAAAATGAGAAAAATGCTCCTACTTTTTCTCCAAAATCTTTCTTAATGTGAGTAAATCCAAGTATTCCTAAAAGTGAAATACATATAGCAGAAAAAATTCGATATGCTATAATCGTTTCGTTTATTCCTGCTCCAAAAACTTTAGCCACTAAATAAATTATATGTAAAATCCAGTAATACAATACTGGGTGAACATCGTTTCCTCCGATTGTCCATATATCGACAAAGGATTTGTTTGCAATTCCAACTGAGTATGCTTCATCAAACCATAGATTTGGATGAAATATGCTTATACAGTTAAATAGTATTCCTGCAATTATTATTGCAATATGTATGTTTTTTATTTTTTTCATTTTAATTTTCCTTTCTTTGCTAAATTTATTAAACGTTTTTGGAACGGTCTTAAAAAGACTGTTCCATTATTTATATAAAATTAATCTCCTAGACAAATTCCTATGTTTCTAGCTGTTTTTACTAAATCGTTATCCATATTAACTTTTCTTATATTACTTTCAGCTGTATTTCCAGAAACAGCTCCTATTGTTTTGTTATTTCCAACAACATCTTCTAATGGAACACAGTCTAATTTTCCGTCTTTTATAACCGTTAATACATTGAATTTTCCTTCTAAAGCAAGTTCCATAGCTTTTGATCCATACTTTGTTGATAAAACTCTATCAAATGCAGTTGGCGTTCCTCCTCTTTGCATATACCCAAGAACTGTACATCTTGATTCTAGTCCTGTTAATTCTTCTAATTGTTTAGCTACAACGTTTCCAATTCCTCCAAGCTTTGTATTATCAACACCTGCGCCATTATCTCTTGTTCCTTCTACTGTTATCGTTCCGCCTTTTGGCATTGCCCCCTCTGCAACAACAACAATGCTGAAATTTTTTCCCATTTCTCTTCTATGATTAATCTTCTCTACAGCTTTATTTATGTCATATGGAATTTCTGGTATTAACGCAACATCAGCTCCACCTGCTATCGCTGATTCTAAAGCAATCCATCCAGCATATCTTCCCATTACTTCAAGAACCATAATTCTATGATGTGTTTCACCTGTTGTATGCAATCTATCTAATGCATCTGATGCAACTGATACTGCAGTATTATATCCAAATGTAATATCTGTACAAGCAACATCATTATCTATTGTTTTTGGTACTCCAATTACATTCACACCTTTTAAAGTAAAATCTCTTGCTGATTTTTGGGTTCCATCCCCACCTAATGTGAATAAGCAGTCAAAACCATCATTTTTTAAGTTTTCAACACATATATCAGATAAATCTTTATAAACCACTTTTCCGTCTAGTTGTGTAACTTTATAGTTAAATACATTTGCATTTGTTGATGACCCTATAATTGAACCACCCTTTGGCAAAATTCCTGATGCTTTTCTACTATCTGATGTACTTAAAGATACATATTCATTTTTTAATAATCCTCTATATCCATCTATAAAACCATAACATTTTACTCCATGTTCTTCTGCTGTTTTTACTATTGCTCTAATAACAGCATTAAATCCTGAAACATCCCCACCATTAGCTAAAATAGCTACCTTTTTAACCATTCGTACTTCCTCCTTTGTTTTTTCCATTGTATTCCTATTTATTATACCAATAATTTGGAATTTTACAACTAATATTCGATAAATTTTTAACAATAAAAAAAGAAGCCCTAGGCTTCTTTTTATTGAAATACATATTGCATACATGTATAAACTTTTCCAGGCCATGATGTTGGATCACAATAACATCTACCAACACCCGTTATAGTAGCACCATGATAAAAACTTGCACCAGGTGTTAAATATCTTTCACCTAATAATTTTATCATTGCTTCAAATCCTTCTTCATCTGTAGCATATGGAATAAGTTTTCCACCACTCATTAAACTTGAATAGTTGTGAGTATTTTGATGCTGTGGTGCTGAACACCAAGCTGATTCTATACCACAAATACCAAGTACGAAGATTTCATTAACATTGTATTTTTGACAACATTCCCAAATCCATCCAGCATTTTTAGCTAAGATTTTAGTTCTATCATATTTCATATTTTCAACTAATGAAATAAAGTCTTCTTTTGATAAACCACATGTTTTTGAAACATCCATATCAAAACTTATTTTTACATCTTCTAATTTTATATATTCTTTTAACTCATCGTATGTTTCTGGGTCTTGATATGACTCTTCGTTTGTGTTAATATATACTTTTCCTAATCTACTAATTTGCATTGAACGACTTGATACTGATTTATTTTCGATTGATGAATTTCTTAATTCTTGAATGTTGTTTGATTCTGTATTTTCTGATTGATTTTCGTTATTTATGTCATTTTCATTATTTAAATTGTTTTCTCCATCTTGAGAATTTACTGTTGCTGTTATTTGTGCTACGTCACTATCTGTAATAGTTCCTGTTTGCATTGCTATAACTCCTGAAATTGTTGTTGCTAATAATACTGTAATTATTATCATTATGCCAAATATTTTATTATTTTTCATTTTTAAATTACACATCCTTTTCTTGTTTTTTAACAACAGTAATATTATAACATATTTTCCATAAAATGTCAAAATTGCACTAATAAAAGTGAGGCAATTTAGCATGTTTTTCTATACTAAATTGCCTCGTTTTCATTGGCTTAAAATTGCCTATTCTTACCAAATATATACCTTATCCTTTAATAATCTCAATTGCCTTTTCAACGCAAACTGTTTCTTGTTCCCCGGTTTCCATATTTTTTAAAGATACAACATTATTATTAATTTCATCTTCTCCTATAATAATAACATATGGAATACCTAATCTATTAGCATAATTGAATTGTTTCTTAATTTTTGCATTGTCAGTATAAATTTGAGTATTTATGCCATTTTGTCTTAGCTTTGTCGCAACTTCAATACTTTTACTAAAATCATCGACCATAGATACTATCATTACTTTGGAAATAGATCTGTTTCCTGCTTCTATTATTTTATTATCTGTTAATTGGAAGAATAATCTTGTAAGTCCTATTGAAATACCTACTCCTGGCATCTTCTTGTCTGTATAGTAACTTGATAGATTGTCATATCTTCCACCTGAACATACGCTTCCTAATTGTCTATATTGATTTAAAAATGTCTCATAAACAGTTCCTGTATAATAATCAAGTCCTCTTGCTATTGTTAAATCTATTTTATAATTTTGAACTGGAACACCAAATAATTTAATATTTGATGCAACTTCTTCTAATTCATTTACTCCTAGATTGAATAATTCATTATCTATATTTAATCCTCTTAAAGCTTTTATTGTTTCTTCCACATTTCCTGTAATAGAAATAAAACTCATAATTGTATCAATTTTATTTTGATCAACACCTAAATCTTTAATTTCTTTTATTACATTATCTTTTCCAATTTTATCTATCTTATCTATTATTCTTAATATATCTACTGATTTATCATTTAATTCTAGAGATTCGAATAATCCATTTAAAACTTTTCTGTTATTAATGCTTATTGTAAAATCATCAAATCCCAATTCTTTAAACGTATTATAGATGATACTTGGTATTTCTGCATCATTAATTAGACTTAATTCATTTTCTCCAATAATATCTACATCACATTGATAAAACTCACGATATCTTCCTCTTTGGGCCTTTTCTCCTCTATATACCTTTCCTATTTGATATCTTCTAAATGGAAATGTTAGGTTTGGATAATATTCAGTTACATATTTTGCTAAAGGTACTGTTAAGTCAAATCTTAGTGCTAAATCTGAATCCCCTTTATTAAATCTATATATTTGTTTTTCTGTTTCTCCACCTGCTTTAGCTAACAATACTTCTGCTGATTCTATTATTGGTGTATTTAACGGTAAAAATCCAAATTTTTCATATGTCTTTTGAATTTTTTCTTTCATTTCATTAAATAATATTTGTTCATTTGGTAATAATTCCATAAATCCTGGTAATGTTTTTGGTTGTACTTTTTCGTTCATTTTAATTCCTCCTTCTAGTTTTAAGGAAATTATTGTTTCTTTCTAAAATTAACATAAATTTCCTCTATTTGTCAAGACAATACAATAATTTTAATATTCTCCTCTTGTATTAAATTCTTTTTTATTACATTGTTTTTTGTGTCTTTCCTTTAAAAGACTTTTTACGTCATCTATACTTACTTGTTTATTATACATCAAAACTAAAGTGTGGTAAACCAAATCTGAAATTTCTCCAATTAATTCTTCTCTATTAGCATTTTTAGCAGCAATTACAGTTTCAGTTGCCTCCTCTCCAATTTTTTTACATATTTTATCAGTTCCCTCGTTTAATAAATAATTTGTATAAGATTTCTCCTTCGGATTATTTGCTCTATCTTCAATATTAGAATATACTATTTCTAATATATCTGTACTTTCATTTAATAATCCAGTATTTTTGATTACCGGATTAAAGAAGCATGAATAACTACCTGTATGACAAGCTCCCTTTCCAAGTTGTTCTACAAATATCAATAATGCATCTTTATCACAGTCTAAATACATTTCTTTTATTATTTGAAAATCTCCTGAAGTTTCACCTTTGTGCCACAATTCATTCCTACTCCTTGAAAAAAAGCAAGTTTGTTTATTTTCTAGCATGTGTTTATAACTTTTCTCGTTTACATATGCTAACATTAAGACCTCTTTTGTTTTATAATCTTGCACTATTGCTGGTATTAATTCCATTTTATTAAAATCTGGTTGCATAATTATTCCTCCATTCCTTCTTTTTCAGTATATCTAACAACATCATCTAATTTGTCAATCAAATTATATACTTCCTCTGTTTTTTCTCTAACACTCTTTTTATTAGCAATAACTCTTGTACTTATGTCACATATTTCTTCTATAACCTCTAATCCATTAGATTTTAAAGTATTACCTGTTTCTACAATATCAACTATTGCATCTGTGATTCCTATAACTGGTCCCAATTCAACTGATCCTTCTAGCTTTACAATTTTTATTTTTTCATTTTTACTCTTAAAAAATCTTTTTGCTACTTCAGGATATTTAGTTGCTATCTTTTTTTCCCTTTCAATTTTTTCTGTTTTATATGATGGATATGCAGCTAAACAGAATTTACATTTTCCTGTTTCTAAATCCAATAGTTCGTAATAATTTGATTCATTACATTCTAACAACGTATCTTTTCCAACAATTCCAATATCAGTAATTCCTTGATTAACAAAATTTAAAACATCATTTGCTTTGGCAAAAACAATTTCCAAACCATCTTTTGTCTTAATCATTAATTTTCTGTCCTTATTTATAATCGGTTCTATATCATAATCTGTGTTTTTTAGTAGTTCACAAAACTTATTTTCTACTCTACCTTTAGTTATGGCAACTTTTAACATAAATGCCACTCTCCTTTCCTTTTTGTTCTCTCAGAATAATTATGTAGTTTAAATATTATTAAACAAAAAATAGATATATAAAAAGACTAATCGCAATTCTTCCTACAATTAGTCTTTTATATATCTATTTTCAAGAATATTTTTAAACTATCGTAGGCACAGCATTTTAAGCCTGTACCTACGCATTATAATGCATTAGTTACAAGCTCCTACGATGATGATGTAGTTGGTTTAAAAATATTCCTAACTTCATAATTATTCCTCTTTTCTATTTTTTGGTATATTAAGATGTTATCATCTTTTATGAATTATGTCAATATTTATTTATATATTTTCCTCAATTAATTGATTTTCCTTTTCATTTCAAACTAATATGAATACTCTCTGCATCAACACCAATCTCTCTGCAAACAATATTCTGAATTTTAGCAATATCCGCTTCTTCCAATTTTTCAGCTTTAACAATTACACTAGTACTAGTATCATTTACAAAAATCACAACATCCTGAAAACCAAGGTTTTTAATTAAATTCTCGGCAATCATTATTGAATTTTTTTTGCTATTAATATTTGTAATTTCTTGTGTTGAAATGTTTTTTTGTTCCGATGAAATTGTACTACTCTCTAGCAATCCTTGATAAGTTTCCAGCATTTGAGAATACATTTTGTCTCTTTCTAACCTTGATGATACAAAATAATCTGCTTGATAATCTACTGCAGTTGTTGTTTTAGCAGAATTATTTGTACTTGATTCTTCTTTTGTTGATGTACTACTTGCTGATGATTCACTTAACTCATTTTGATTGTCTATACCACTTTCTGCAGTTTCTTTATCATCTTCAATATTAGTATTTACATCACTATTTACTGTATCATTGCTGTTAACCAGCTTAGCATCACCAATTCCAGCCATTTTTTCAGAATCCATTAAAGCTCCTGTTTCTGCTACATTGTGCATGTTTGAAGTAAAACTCACATAGCCAACTGTTATTAACATTAATGCTAATACAGAAATAATAATTTGATTTCTTTTCAAAATTTTCATATAAAACTCTCCTTATGCAAATTTTTATAGGCTACTTCATTTCAAACACTTGTATCTTATGTGTTGGAAGTCCTGTAGCCGCTTCTACAGCTTGTATAATATTGCTTCTTACTACTCCATTGTTTGCACCTTTTGCAGTTATAACTGCACCTTTAATTTCCGGTGTTATTACACTACTTGTAACCACGTTTCTTTGTCCATTACTTTCTTCATAAACTACTTCTCTTTTATTAGAATTTTCATTTATTGTTCTAACACCCCCTCCGATTATCTTCTTCTTTGGTAGTACTTTGCGTATTATCTTCATTGTACATTGGTATTACCTTATTAGTTTCAGAATATGTAATTAAAACTTTTACATCTTCAACTCCCTCTAATCTCTTTAATATATCTTCCAGCTGTTTTTCTAGCGAATCACTAATTTCATTATCACTGCTGATTACTGTATTTGTCGTTTCTGCTAAATTAACATTTTGGGATTTATTTTTATCATTCTTTTTATCTCCATTCCATATATAATTAATAAATATTATTGTAGCTATTAAAATTATTACAAATACAATTAAATTTTCTATTGATTTTTTGTTGCCACCATGTTCAATTTTAGCCAAGAACTTATCTTTGATATTTCCCATGCTTAAGACCTCCTTTTAAACTAGGAACCAGAGAAGATTTTAAAAAATCAAAATATTTTTTTCATTCACTTCATAAACTCCACTCAAATATTCCCTAAGCTTTCTTTTCTCACTCTCGCTAATTACCGACTTTTCTTCTTTTTTCTCGTCCTTACTGCTACCCCCTAAACTAACTTTTATATTTTCAATATTTTCAATAATTGTAGTCGTGTTATTAGCACTATTTTCTTGATTATTGTTAGAAACATTGTTTTTGGCAGTAACTCTAAATTCAATTTTGTTTAATGTATATTCACCATTATCCAAAATTTCCAAATTAACATCCCCTGTTGAATATCCTTTTTGATTAACTTTTGACTTAATATCTACTTTTAGATTTTCTTCATACATCCTTTTTATTGTGTTTTCATTACTTAAATTAATATTTGATGTTTCTACAGATTTGTTATTGGAATTTTTTATATAGTCATCAGCAATTATTAACTCTTTATTGTTATTTTTGAATTTATTTATCACAGGAGAAATTATAGTAAACAGTACAAACATGCCTATTACTACTTTTACATATTTTGAATTACTGTTATTTGGTAATAACATTTCGATAATAGTAGCTATAATTACTGCAATTATTATTCCCTGAGCCCACATAGTTATAAAAGTCAAAATATCACCTCCAAGTTATCATCCATACATTGCTCCACTATTCGAAATCTTCACAATCAGTGTTACCCCTACTATCAACATCACAGATACACTACATAAAACTGCTAATAAAAGTTTAAATGTATCTCCCATATGACCCAATAATTTAATGATTTTTCCATCCGCTATTGGCTGACACAAAGCTGAGCATAAATAATACATTGTCATTAGCGTAGTTAATTTAATTATAGGGGTTATGCATATTCCAATTATTATTATCACTCCTACAACACCTAAAGCATTTTTTAAAATTATGCTACATCCCATAACAGTATCTACTGCGTCCCCAAGTATTTTTCCTACAACCGGTATAAAGTTTGAAACTGCTGCTTTTGTTGTTTTGGCAGTTACTCCATCAACACTACTACTTAAGCTTCCTTCCAATGATGCAATTCCAACAAACAATGTCAATATTACTCCTAACACCCAAATTGTACTTGACTTGAAAAATTTAGCTAATTTATCAATTTGAACTTTATCTGAAATTTGAGATATAATTCCTAGTGCTGTTGAGACAAGAACTATCGGAATTATTACATTTACTATAAAATTGCCGATTATTGTTATCATAAAAAGAATAATTGGTTCTAATGTTGTAGCTGATGTTATGCTTCCTGTTGTTATCATTAACGTAATAAGAATTGGTATTAACAAATTTATAAATGCAACCAAATTTTGAATAGACTCTTTTACCATTGTGACTATTTGTGCAAAACTGGTCATTACTAAACCCACTATTAATATGTACTGAATATAATATGCAACCTGAGAAACACTGGCATTTCCTAGACTTTCACTTATACTTTTTAATATTGAATGAATAACTACTATAACAATTATGCTACTAAGAATTGCCGCTGAATTTAATACTTCTTTTCCTAACAAACTGAATAATAATTTCATTAATTTCACATTATCAATGTTTCCCGAAATTGCAGTCGATAGTAAATTATTTAAATCTATACCCGGCATTGATGTTTTTGTATATTTTTCCGCTTCTTTCATAAAATCCGATATATTGAGATTATCTTTCTGAACATTAATAATATCATTTTGATTTTGCATGCTTGCTTTGTTTGTGCTACCATACGCATAGCTTGTACAATTTAGATAATTATGTGGATTTATGAATATTATTAATTCCAATAATAACGTTATAATTAAAACTTTTTTCATATGTATCACCTTTTAACTTAAATGAAACAAAACAAGACCGTCCCCAAATGTCTCATGGAAGAACTTTAACTACTGTCTCTAGCAAACTCGAAATTATCGGTATTGAGACAGTAACTATCATTATCTTTCCACCAATATCCATTTTACTAGCAATTGCACTTTCGCCACAATCTTTGCAAATACTAACTGCAAATTCTGTTAAAATTGCTATTCCCGTAATTTTTATTAGCAAAGCTATAAAAGTTGTATTTATTGCTGTTTTATTTGCTATGTTAGTTAATAGATTAATTACACTAAATAGTTTTTCAAAAACAAGTGTTAGGATTAAAATACTAGCTGCTAATGATACATATAATGCAAATTCTGGTTTGTACTGTTTAACTATTATAATTATCACTAGTGAAATTAAACCTATGCCTATTAGTTTTACTATATCCATCTTTTGTAATTCCTCCTTGTACTAAAGATTAAACATTGTCTTAACTGTACTAAACAATGTACTTATTTCTTTAATAACCATTGTCAAAACAATTACTAAGCCTGCTAAAGTTGTCATCATTGCTTGATCATCTCTTCCTGCTTTTACTAAAACTTGATGTAATACCGCAACCAAAATTCCAACTCCAGCTATTTTGAACAATAAATCAATATTCATATATATGTACCTTAACCTTTCTATTTTTTTCTTTGATATCATTGATGAGCACTTACTTATATAAGGACAATCACTAGCATCAATCCTACTATTGCTCCCAGTTTTTGATACATTTTTTCATTTTTATGTTTTTCTTCGTCGGCTTCATTTATTTGTTTATCTAAAAATGCACACACAAGTTGAATTTGATTAATTTGCCCGTCTATATCAGTTTTACCAAGCAATTTTCCTAAAGTTTTAATGCAACTTATATCTTCTTTTTTTAGATTAGTTCCATTTTCATCAATTGCTTTTTCCCATGCTTCTCCTGCAAGCATATTTTGTTGTTCTATGTTTTTTACTGTTTGTGCAAAAATTCTACCTGCCGTTCCTTTTATTTTTTCCGCTATTTCATTAAAAATCTCTGGGATTGTTTCAAAAGAAAAATTTATTTTTACTTCGAAAATATTTAATGCATTCTTTATATCTTTTAAGGTGCTAACTCTGTTCGAATATCGTTTAGAAATTAATACTCCAATGATTGTGCTTGTACAAAATAAAAGAAACAGTAATGCAATTTTAAGTATATACATACTTTTCACCTCTTACTGTATAGTATATTCAGACATAATCTATTTTAGAACAAAAAAAGAAATCAAAACGTTTGTTATTCGTTTTGATTTCTTTGATCAGATTATTCATTATTCGATTTTACTATACTAGATTGAAAGTCTGCCACTGCACTTTCAAAAGTTGAAGCTTTTGCAAACTCATAAAGATCAATCTTAAAAATAAAATCTTCAAAATCCAGTACTGCCTCATTAAAATATTTTTCATCTGTTTCGAGCCGTGGCTGTAAATTTTGATATTCTTCGACTACTGATGCAAATTTTTGGATTACATCTTTTATTTTTAATGACGTTTGGTATGTAATTCTTTTTTGTGCATAAACATCGTATAATTCGTCTAATTTTTTTAAACACTCTTCACTTAGTTTGATATTTAATACATGTAAATTGTATTTAATTTGTGAAACTTTTTCTAATATAAAGCTAGCATTTTCTTTCCAGTCACATTCCTCTTTTTTCATATCACTTTCGTTTTTTATCATAAGAAAATATAAAAATCTTATAATAAACATAAATAGATGTATTATGCAAAGAATTAATGCAACCCATTTGGTTTCATCAAGTATAAAAAATGCCCACATCCAGCTTATCGTTAGAAAAAAATACGTAAAGACAGAAATTAAAACCCGTTTTTTCTCAGGCTTGGATGTTGTATTTAAAAAATTCAAACCTGCTAGAACTAGTATACATACCTTGCACAAATCTTTTGCTTCCATATTAACCTCCTAAATTATTATTGGAGTAATATTAATTAGCCCTGACCTAGCTATCCAAAATAAAATAATAGTGTACTGACCTCTAATTATAAAACTATACACTATCTATTATTGGGATTTTCCCAACATATTCGTGGTTATTTTACCATAATGTTATGTTCATTTCAAGCTAAATCAACTATTTCTACCACTATATGTCTTTTTATAACTATTTCTCATATTTTTCCGAAATATTTTTATATAGCAATTTTAAATAATTTGGATTTAATCCTGCATCTAATCCTTCGTCAGAAATTCTTTTTAAAACTGTATCAACAAATTCAACAGACCCAGGGTGTTTCACAACTGGACCTGGCTTTTCATTGTTTGTCCAATACTCAAATGGTTCTTCTTTCGTCCATTCTTTTCCTTTATATGCCATTCCAGCTGCTATTTTATCGCATACAGCTTCTACAATATATTTATATGGCATAAATACCGGTATTCTTTTATTTCTATCCATGTCTTCCCAATACTCAAAGTGATGTTTGTTTCTGCCTTTATGATGTAACCATGATAGGCTATATCCATTTAATTCTCTGCATACACGTAACGGGCTTTTGCTTCCATTATAGTATTTTACACTTTCGAAAAATTCGGTTGGAGAAAACTTAGATAAGTCATGTAGAAATCCTCTCCATGGAATTCCTGCTTTAATTGATAATTTAAATACGTACCATCTATGTTTGTTAACTAAGCAAAAATGTTTCCAAATTTTTGTTGCCAAATTTAATTCTTTCATTTATTTCACCTCGTATTTCGGCTTCTATTTAGTAATTCCAGTTCTTTATTTCATTTACTAAGCCCTGTAGATTTTCAAAGTGAAGATTATGTCCGCCTTCTATAGTCACAGTCTTACTGTATAGATTCTCGGAAATCTCCTCGTGCATCTTAGTATACTCTGAATACTGTTCAGTATTGACCTTTGATAAAACATTTAAAACAGGTATACTTTCGGGTATCTTCATATCATAACATTTATCCACATTTTTATCCATAAGCTTTATTTCATTCATCTGCGTTTTATTAGTTGGTATGGTTCTATCCATCGCTAGGAACAGTTCTACTTCTTTGTCTGTAAGAGTAGGTATCTTTTCTTTAACTGACTCAGTATTATAAGACGGCATTAACCTGTCTAACCCTAAGAATATCCAGCAATGTGCCATCTTCCAAAACGTGTACTGTTCCTTAGGATTACTATCCTTAATATCCTTCATATGAGGAACATATTCATCTATTCCAATAACTGCTTCAACCTCGTCAGTATATTCATTAGAATAATAAGTCATATATATTCCTGACATTGAATGACCTATAAGAGTATATTTATCATATCCTAGATGCGCCATAAGCCCGTGAAGTTCTTTACAATAATTTTCAACAGTACGCTCTTTATCAGTCTGATCACTTAATCCGTATCCAAGTGGTTCTACTATCACAATTTTATATTTATCACCTAATTCCTTTGCAAGTGCGTCAAAAGAATAATGCACTGAACCATAAGCAAATCCTGGCAAAAGTACAGCAACCTTATCAGAGTCACTGTTATATAATGTATAATTCATTTTATGACCGTCTTCTGTAGTATAATATTCTCCATAAGCATTTTCAAAGCTTTTTCTGTCTTTTTTCATCATTATATGATGCCATATAGAAGTAATACTAATAAATAGTATAAGTATCAAAAGTAATACTAGTAGCACTATTCCTGTAATTTTCAAAGTTTTTTTCATATTTAATCCTCCTCATAACTTATTAATAACTATATTAATTAACTACTAATAAGGATTATACTGTTAAAATACAATAATTGCAATATTTTTTGGTAACTTAATTCTCTTGCATATTTTCGACAAATTTCGTCCCTCAAACTCGAATTTTTTCAACATTTAGAACCGTCCCCCTTGTTGAATAACTTTTTTTATTACTCCTTTTTTATTACTATCCAATAAAATAATTCTCTCAAAAACACCTAAATTAATCAACCTACATATCTCGGGATTTAATTTCAAATCCTGCATGCAATTTCCATGTGCTGTAAAAATTCCTTTTACGCCTGAACAAATTGCATAATTTATAACCTCGCTGTCTTCTTTATTGCCGTATCTCATCAGCAACAATTACTTGTGGTGCAAGTGATCTAACAGCCATTCTTATTCCAATGGTTTTTGGAACATTGTCTAAGACATCTGTTCTAATGCCAACATCGTTTTGAGGAATCCCTCTGTGCATTGCAGCAATTTCGCCTCTTTCATCTATTACAGAAACCGTTAACCCTTTAAAATTTATATCTGGAATGCCATTACTAATCTTGCTTACCAAATCTCTAAGCATAGTTGTTTTTCCCGCACCCGGTGGTGATACAATAAGAGTGTTATATATACTATTTTGTGATATATTAATAACATATTGCAATAGTGGTAAGCTACAATCTTGAATTTCCTTTGCAACCCTTATATTTAATGAATATATATTATTAATATTTATTACTTTTCCATCTTTAATTACAGTACCTCCACTTATGCCTACTCTGTGTCCTCCTTGAATTGTTATGAATCCTTCTGAAATCTGGCTTTGATATGTATAAATAGAATTACTACAAAAATTCTGCAGAACATTAAATATTTCGTCTTGACTTACTTTATATTTTAATATTAACTCATTTAGACCAATCTTTAGTATAATTGGTTTTTCTGCCCTAATTCTTATTTCATCAACTTTTTCCAGGTTAATTTGCGAGAAAGCTTGTACTATACTTTCCGGAAAATTTCTTAATATAGTTTTTCTTAACGAATCGATTTTGTTCACTTTTTCCACCACCGGTTATTTAAATTATTTATAGTATATTTTATGAATTTTTATTTATTTTTAGAACCTTATTAGTCATAAAACTGCGTATAAATTCATAAAATGATATTATGAAAAAAATAAAAATTTTAAATATCACTTGCATAATTTTACATAACATGTTATAATAGTCGCATTATTGCGATTTATCGCATTAGCAAATACCCTTAAAATAACGTACTAGATATAGTATGAATTAAGGAGGTGAGTTTAGATGGTTGACACAAGTTTAGCTGCTGCTATCAAGGAGCACATTGCTAACTGCGCATCTGCACTTGATAAGGCATCTTCTTCCGAGACTATTCATGCAAGAGCAAACGAGCTTCAGCAGGCTCAGACGATGCATAGCAATCCCGAGCTTTTCTTCGAAGTTCAGAGAGCTATGTACTTCTGAAAACTACCATCTAACACAAAAAACCACTGGTTCTTCCAGTGGTTTTTTTGTGTTTCTTAATTTTAAGTGTTTTAAAACTATTCATCCCAGTTGTGATATACATTAGTAACATCATCTAAATCATCTAACATATCTAAAAATCTTTGCATTTTAGCTGCTCCGTTTTCATCTAATGATGTGTATGTTGTAGGAACCATTTGAACTTCTGCCTCTAAGAATTCTAGTCCTTGCTCTTCTAATTTTTCACGAACTGATGAGAAATCTTCTGGTGCTGTTGTAATTTCATATACTTCATCCTCTGCTGAGAAGTCTTCTGCTCCGCTTTCTAAAGCTAACATCATTAAATCATCTTCAGACATTGATGTAGATTCTTTGTCTATTACAATTACACCTTTTTTATTGAACATGTAAGATACACATCCTGATGTTCCTAAGTTTCCTCCTGATTTGTCAAATGCATGACGTACATCTGCTGCTGTTCTGTTTTTGTTGTCTGTACTTCCTTCAACTATAACAGCAACACCATTTGGTCCGTATCCTTCATATATTACTTCTTCGTAATTTGCTGTATTTCCAGCTCCTGATGCTTTTTTGATAGCATTGTTTATTGTATCATTTGGCATGTTTGCAGCTTTACATTTAGCAATAACATCTTTTAACTTTGAATTTCCTGCTGGATCTGGTCCACCATTTTTTACAGCTACTAAAATTTCTCTTCCTAATTTAGTAAATATTTTTCCTCTTGCAGCATCTGCTTTTCCCTTTTTTGCTTGAATGTTGTGCCATTTTGAATGTCCTGACATTTTTTATTCCTCCTTTTATACTCTTTTGAAAAAAATATGTATTACATTCTTTTCAGTTTTCTCTCAAATAAATTTACTTTACTATTTTAACATACTTTATTAATTTTGTGTAGTATTTTTTTAAAATTTCTAAAAAAGCCAACCCATAAAGCTTTATGCTTCATAGGTTGGCTTAGTAATTCCTCTTACAACAGTTCCAATATATCCATCATAAATTTGTTCAGCAGTTACTTTTCTATCTTGTTTTAGTCTATACAATAAACTTGAAAAAGTTACTCCAAAAATACCATATGCAATAGCTTCTGCATCTTTATCATAAAAAATACCTTCATCTATTCCTTCTCTTATTACCTCTTCAATTCTATGTACATAATTATTAACCGCTTTTTGACATTTTCTTGTTCTTGATGTGTCTCCTAAAGTATTGTTTATAACGACTGTTATAAAGTCTTCATAATTAATAATTGTTTTTACTTCTACCAATAATATTGCCTTTATTTTATCTAGCGCATTTTCACAATGCCTAAATTTTAAATCAATACTATTATTTAAAAGTTTAGCACCTTCTTCTAACATTAAATCAAATAAATCTTCCTTTGTATCAAAATGATAATACAAAGCCCCTTTTGCAAATCCAGCTACTGCTGTAATTTCTTCAATTCCAGTATTTTCATATCCTTTTTCCGCAAAAAGTTTTATTGCAGTTTTGAATAATATTCTTTTAGTCTTATTCATCCTTTAGTTCATCCTTTCAAATTTTATAGAAGGTTTGCTAAATAATCAACAACATCTCCTACTGTTACAATTTTTTCTGCTGCTTCATCTGGAATTTGAATTTCAAATTTTTCTTCAATTCCCATAACTAATTCAACAATATCTAATGAGTCTGCTGCTAAATCATCAACGAAAGAAGCTTCTCTTTTTACTAAACTCTCTTCCACTCCTAATTGTTCTACTATTATACCTTTTAAATTTTCAAATATTTCATTTTCACTCATAATTTAATTCCTCCTATTTTTTTTAGTAAATTTTTTTAAACAAAAAATATATTAACATTTAGTTTCCCATAATGCAATATCCACTATCTGCATATATAACTTGACCTGTAATTGCTTCAGACATATTGCTTAATAAAAATGATGTTACATCTCCAATTTGGTTTATTGTCACATTTCTGTGTAATGGTGATTTTTCTTCAACAACTGTTAATATAGAATTAAAATCTTTAATTCCTTTAGCTGATAATGTTTTTATTGGTCCTGATGAAACAGCATTTACTCTAATTCCTTCTTTACCCAAATTTGCAGCTAGATATCTTACACTTGCTTCTAGTGCAGATTTTGCAATTCCCATTACATTATAACCATCCAAAACTTTTGTTGATCCTAAGTATGTTAATGTTACTATACTTGCATTTTCATTTAACATGTCTAACTCTTTTGCAGTTCTTGCTGCTAATACAAGAGAATAACTGCTAACATCATTTGCATGTGCAAAACCTTCCTTACTTGTTTGAATAAAATCATTGTGTAAATCTTCTGTATTCGCGTGAGCTATTGCATGAACAATACCATCTAATTTACCGTTTTCTTCCTTAATCTTACAAAACACATCCTTTACTAGTTCATCCTCAGATGCACCATCTAAAACATATGCTTTACTTCCTTTAAAATCTTCTATTAATTTTTCAATTTTATCTTTGTTTTCTTCTCCCATATATGTAAAAATTAATGTAGCACCTTGTTTATATGCTGATTCAGCAATTCCATATGCTATGCTCCATTTATTTCTAATTCCCATTATTAATATTTTCTTATCCTTTAAAATCATTTTCTATCCTCCTATCACTCTAAATCTATTGTACCTTTGCTCTTTAATTTCATCTGGAGATTTTTCTTTAAACTCTTTAATGTCATTTACTATTAACTTGCGAATTTTTTCAGCTATATTCTTTATGAATTTTTCATCATATTCTTGTTTTCTTGGCTCTTTTATTATTCCATCTATAACATTAAATTTTTTTAAATCTTCTGATGTTAACTTCATTTTTTCAGCTGCTTCTTTAGCTCTTTTTGAATCCTTCCATAAGATACTTGCAAATCCCTCTGGCGATAATATTGAATATATTGCATTTTCAAGCATATATACTTTATTTCCTAACCCTATTGCTAATGCTCCTCCACTAGATCCTTCTCCTATTACAAATGAGATTATTGGAACATGTAGATTTGCCATTGTAAGCATTGATTCTGCAATTGCCTCTCCTTGTCCTTTTTCTTCAGCTTCTAACCCCGGATATGCACCTTTTGTATCAATAATTGTTATTATAGGTCTATTAAATTTTTCGGCTTGTTTCATAAATCTGATTGCCTTCCTATAACTTTCTGGATTTGGCATTCCAAAATTTCTTTCGATGTTTTCTGCTGTAGTTCTTCCTTTTTGTTGTGCAATTACAGTAAAATTAAGATTTCCAATATTGGCTAGTCCACAACAAATTGCTTTATCATCTTTTGAAATTCTATCACCATGAAGTTCCATAAATTCGTCAAAAATATATTGAATATAATCAAGACTTGTTGGTCTTTTAGGATTTCTAGCTATTTCGACCTTTTTCCAGGCTTGTTCGTTATTATGATCGTTTACTTGTTTATTATTTAAAGCTTGTTTATTGTCCTCTTCCATTATAAAGCCTCCTTTTTATGGAACTTAATTATATTATATAACGTTTTTTTCATATCTTCTCTCTGTACTATTTTATCTATAAATCCATGTTCCAATAAAAATTCTGAAGTTTGAAATTCTTCTGGTAATTTTTTCCCTATTGTTTGTTCTATAACTTTTCTGCCTGCAAAGCCAATTCTTGCTTTAGGCTCTGCCAAAATCACATCACCTAAACTTGCAAAAGATGCTGTTACTCCACCATAAGTAGGGTCTGTTAAAACTGCTATGTACAAAATTCCAGCTTCATTTAACTTAGAAATGGCTTCTGTTGTTTTTGCCATCTGCATTAAAGATAATATTCCTTCCTGCATTCTTGCACCACCTGATGCTGTAAATATTATTATTGGCATATTTAACTCTATAGCTTTTTCTGCGGCATACGCTATCTTTTCACCTACTACTACACCCATGCTGCCCATTAAAAATCCACTGTCCATAATGCAAATGACAACATCTTCACCATAAATCTTTCCTGTTCCAATTGAAACTGCCTCATTTATGTTCGTTTTCAGCCTTAAAGTTTCAATTTTTTTAGGATAATCCTCCAATTCTAAAGGATTTTTGTCCTTTGGATCATATTCGAATCTTGCATACGAATCATTATCAACAATTTGAGCTAATCTTCTATTTATATGTAATCTGAAATAATTTCCACAATTAGGGCAAATATTTAAATTATCATGTAATTCTTCTTTATAAATAATATTTTTACATTCATCACATTTAATCCATTTTCCAATTGGTATGTCTATGCTTGCCTTCTTTGATGACTGAACCAATTGTCTCTTTTTTATTTTATCTATTATCATTTTACTTAATACACAAATACTAAATATATAAGATATTCGTGTTCTCCTTTCTTTATTTTTTGAAGTTTTTTTCTATAAATGACGTATCGTAATTTCCTCTTATAAAATCTGGATTTTTAATAATTTCAAAAATAAAATCTGTATTTGTTGTCACACCTTCAATTACAAGCTCTTCAAGAGCTCTTTTTAATTTAGCTATTGCTTCATTTCGACTATTTCCATAAACAATGAGTTTGGCAATCATAGAATCATAATAACTTGGAATTGTATATCCTTCATATATTCCAGTATCAATTCTAATACCATTTCCTCCAGGTAAATTTAGTCCTGTAATCTTTCCTGGACATGGCATAAAGTTTTTATATGGATTTTCTGCATTTATTCTGCATTCAATAACATGATTTAGAAACTTAACATCTTTTTGCTTAAATTTTAATTTTTCATTTGCTGCTATTCTTATTTGTTCTTTAATTAAATCTATATTTGTTCTTAATTCTGTTATCGGATGTTCTACTTGAATTCTTGTATTCATTTCCATAAAATAAAAATTCTTGTCCTTATCTACTAAAAACTCAACTGTTCCAACGCTAGTATATCCTGCAGCTTTTGCTACCTTTATAGCAGCTTCTCCCATTTTATTTCTTAGTTTTTCATCAATTATAGTAGATGGAGTTTCTTCTAATATCTTTTGATGGTTACGCTGAACAGTACAATCTCTTTCACCTAAATGTATGACATTTCCAAATTCATCAGCTAAAATTTGCACCTCAATATGTCTTGGATTTTCAATAAATTTTTCCAAATAAATTTCATCATCATTAAATGAATTTCGTGCTTCCTGCTTTACCAACATATAGTTTTTTTCCATCTCATCTTCTTTTAAAACTACTCTAATTCCTTTGCCTCCGCCTCCACTTGAAGCTTTAAGCATTACTGGATATCCAATTTTCTTTGATATTTTTTTTGCCTCTTCTAAGCTTTTTACGCTTCCATCTGAGCCCGGAATAACCGGAACACCATATTTTCTCATTAATTCTTTAGAGTTTGATTTGTTTCCTAAGGCATCTATTACAGAAGATTTTGGTCCAATAAATTTAATATTAGATTCTTCGCAAATTTTTGCAAATTTTGCACTTTCTGATAAGAAACCATATCCAGGATGAATACTGTCACTTCCTGTTATATTTGCTGCTTCAATTATATTTTGTATATTTAAATAACTTTTTTTGCTTGGTGCTTCTCCTATACATACTGCTTCATCTGCTAGTTTTGTATGTAACGATTCTTTGTCAGCTGTTGAATATACAGCAACTGTTTTTATATTCATTTCTTTACATGCCCTAATTATTCTAACAGCTATTTCACCTCTATTAGCTATAAGTATTTTATTCATTTTTCTACCTTCTCTTTATTTATTATCTACCAATGCAAAAGTCAATTCTCCTTTTGCAACTAGTTCTCCATCAACGCTTGCTTTAGCTTCACCTACGCCAATTGGTCCTTTTTGCTTTATAATATTAACTTCTAATTTTAATCTATCTCCTGGTTTAACCATTCTTTTAAATTTCATTTTATCAATTCCAGCAAATAACGCATTTTTATTTTTATTTTCTTCTTTTGAAAGTATTGCCACAGCACCTGCTTGTGCCAAGCTTTCTGTTATTAAAACACCTGGCATAACTGGGTTTCCTGGAAAATGTCCTTGAAAATAGTACTCTGCTTCATTTACATTTTTATAACATACAGCGTACTCTCCTGGTTCAAAACTCTCAACTTCATCAATCATTAAAAATGGATCTCTTTGTGGAATTATTTTCTCTATCTCTTTTTTATCTAACATATTTACCTCTACTTTAATTTTATTAAATTTTCTCCAAATTCTACTGGTTCGCCATCTTTCTTTAAAATTTCAACTACTTCTCCTTCAAATTCAGATTCTATTTCATTCATCAATTTCATTGCTTCGATTATACATGTAGTTTTACCTTTACTTATCTTTTCTCCAACACTTATAAAACCTTTTTCATTTGGAGAAGGCTTAGAATAAAATGTACCAACCATTGGAGATTTTATGTATTTATATATCTGTTCTTGATTTATCTCTTCTTGACTAGGCTGTTCTACTATTTGCTTAGTAGTATTACTATATTCTTTAGTAGCATTTTCTCTATATTCAAAATTTTTTGTATCACAACTTTCTTTTATCATACTGATTTTTGTCCCATCTGGAAAATCAATTTCCAATGAAGCTATTTTAGAATTGCCAACATCATTAATCAATTTTTTTATGCTTTCATATTCCACATTTTTTCACCTCTCTTATTTGTCAAATTTCTTTAAAATAATACTAGCATTGTGTCCACCAAAACCTAATGAATTTGACAATGCAATATTTATATCAGCTTTTTTACAATCATTTACTACTAAATTCAAATCACATTCATCATCTTTTACCTTATAATTAATTGTTGGAGGTATAACACCTTCTTGAATTGCTTTAGCGCAGAAAATAGCTTCACATACACCAGCAGCACCAAGTAGATGACCTGTATTTCCTTTTGTTGAACTAACATAAACATCTTGATAATTTTCTCCAAAAACACTTTTAATAGCAACTGTTTCTGTTAAATCATTTAAATGTGTTGAAGTACCATGAGCATTTATATAATCAATATCTTTTGCTTCTATATTAGCATCTTCAATTGCTCTTTCCATTGCTCTTTTAGCACCATCTCCGTCTGGTGATGGTGATGTAATATGATAAGCATCAGACGTTGCACCATATCCTATTACTTCAGCATAAATTTTTGCATTTCTTTTTAATGCATGTTCAAGTTCTTCAAGAATAATAACTCCAGCGCCTTCTCCCATAACAAATCCATTTCTTTCTTTATCAAAAGGAATTGATGCTCTAGTTATATCAGTTTCGCTTGATAGAGCCTTCATATTTTCAAAGCCTGCCATACTTGTTTTGCATATAGCAGATTCTGTTCCACCAGCGATTATTGCATCTTCTAATCCTAATTTTATTGTTCTGTAAGCTTCTCCTATTGCATGTGTTGATGAAGCACATGCTGTAACAATAGATACAGATTCCCCTTTAGCCCCAACATCAATTGCTATGTTTCCGGCTGGCATATTTACGATTCCCATCGGAATAAATAAAGGCGATACTCTTTTGTTTCCTTTTTCATAGCATGTGTTACATTGCTCTTCAACAGTATTAAATCCTCCTATTCCAGTACTTACAAACACACCTAATCTATTGAAGTCAGTGTTATTTTCATCAATTTTACTGTCGGCCATTGCTTCTCTTGCTGAACAAATGGCTAATAATGATGCTCTATCTGTCCTTTTTATTGTTTTAGCATCGAAAAATTCTTCGAAATTAAAATCCTTAACTTCTGCATCAAGTTTAGTTTTGAAATCTGTGCAATCAAATTGTTTTATATTGTCTATGCCGCATTTATTATTTAAAATTCCATTCCATGATGCATTAACTGTATTTCCAATTGGTGAAACTAATCCCATACCTGTTATAACAACTCTCTTCATTTTTTCCTCCTACATTAACATTCCGCCATCAATATTTATAACTTGACCTGTTATATATGAACTTTCATCAGATGTTAAAAATTTCACAACATTTGCCACATCTTCTGTAGTTCCAAATCTTTTTAATGGTATCTGTTTTAAAATTTCTTCTTTTAGTTCATCCTTTAGAACTTCTGTCATTTTAGTTTGAATAAATCCTGGTGCTATAGCATTAACTGTAATATTTCTGCTGGCTACTTCTTTTGCTAAGCTCTTTGTAAATCCAATAATTCCAGCTTTTGATGCAGAGTAATTTGTTTGTCCTGCATTTCCTGAAATACCAACTACTGAAGAAATATTAACAATTCTTCCTTTTTTAGCTTTAATCATGTGTGGAATAGCATTTCTTGTTATATTAAATGTTCCAACTAAATTTATATCAATAACGCTTTCGAAATCTTCTTTTTTCATTCTCATTAATAATCCATCTTTTGTAATTCCTGCGTTATTTACTAAAACATCAATTTTCCCATATTTTGAAATAACACCTTTGATAAATTCTTCTGAATTATCATAATCTGATATATCACATTTACATGTATATATTTGTACTCCTATTTTTTCAATCTCCTTAATTAAGCTTTCTAAATCTTCATTTTCGGTTCTATAATTAGTCGCTATGTCATATCCTTGTTTTGCTAGACTAATTGCAATTTGTCTTCCTATTCCTCTTGTTCCACCTGTAATAACAGCCACATTATTCATTTTCATTCTCCTTTACAAATTTAATAGTTTTTTCTAAACTTTCTACATCACAAATATTAAGTATATTAATTTCTTTATCTGTATCCATTCTCTTTATAAATCCTGATAGAGTCTTTCCTGGCCCTATTTCTATAAATGTGTCTATTCCACTATTTATCATCGTATTTAAAGATTTTGAAAATCTAACCGGACTTATTATATGTTTCATTAATATTTTTGAATAATTGTCTTGATTTTCATACATTTCTCCATCAAGGTTCTTTACTACTTTAGAACTAAATTTATTAAATTCTATATTAGTCAATTCATTTTCGAGAGCTTTGGCACTTTCCAATAGTTTTTCAGTATGAAACGGACCAGACGTATTTAAGACTCTTACTTTTTTTGCTCCTAATTCTTTTGCTAGTTCTCCCGCTTCTTCAACAGCTTTTTCTTCGCCGGAAATAACAACTTGACCTGTACAATTATAATTTACTGGAACAACAAATCCTGATTGTACATTGTTACATGCTTCTTCTACTTTAAAATCATCTAATCCTAATATAGCAGCCATTTTCCAATTACCTTTTGGTGCAAGCTCACTCATAAATTTTCCTCTTTTTTCAACGATTCTAATTCCATCAGCAAAATCAAAAAGATTACTATAAATCAATGCTGTATATTCTCCTAAACTTAATCCTGCCGAAATTTCAGCTTTTATATTTTTTTCTTCTAAAATTTTTAAAATTCCTAAACTCATTGTTAAAATACAAAGTTGAGTATATCTTGTTTGATTTAATTTATCATTATCTTCTTCAAATGATATATTTGCCACATCAATTCCTGTAATTGATTTAACTTCATTATATGTATTTCTTACACATTCATATTTATCGTATAAATCTTTTCCCATGCCTGAATATTGTGCTCCTTGACCTGGAAATAAAAAACCTATTTTCATAATTTAATCTCCTTTATTAATCCTAGCTTCTATTGTTTTTTCAAATTGATTGCAAAAAGAAGCTATAAACTGTTCAACATCAATTTCTATACCAAATTCTTTTTTTATTGATGTTGCTATATCTTTTAATTCACTGCAAAATTCCATTTGCGAATTATTGATACCAATTCCAACAACAAGATACTTTATAGTACTTCCACTAACTTTTGTTTCAGTTAAAATTCCTCCTAACTTTTTACCGTTTTTATAAATATCATTTGGAATCTTTATTTCCAAATCTATTTTGTATTCATCTTTCAGAATTTTAACAATTATGTTAGCTATTTCCAATGTAATACCTTCGAGTTCATTTGGCATACAATTTAGTTTCATAAAAAAAGAAAATGTAATATTATTTTGAGTTGAATACCACACTCTGCCATGTGTTCCAATACCTGAAGTTTGCTTATTAGCTCTAATTAATGTTCCATCAACTATACTATTTTCCTGAATTTTTCTCCATATTTCTTTTTGAGTTGAATCAATTTCTTCATATACAGCATAATTTCTGCCAAGTTGTTTTGTTTTTAATCCTATTAATTTTTTAGAGTACTGTAATGTTGTTAATTCTTGCAATGTTTTCATCCCTTTTGATTTTATTTGTTGATGTTTTTATTAATGGTTCTTCTGAAAATACAATTCCTTTAATTGCTTTATAACTTGGCATAATGCTGTTTACTTGTTTTATTTTTTCATGAAATTTTTCGTAAATTTCATTATCTGTAGAAACGTTATAAATATCTTTTACCTCAGTTTTATCAAATACTATTTGAACATTTAATTTTATGTCTTCTTTGCTTTTATTAGTGCATTTTCCAAATATTAATGATTCTTTTACTCCTTCAATTTTATTTACTAATTTCTCCATTTCTTCGGGAAATATATTTTTTCCATTTTTTAACACAATAACACTTTTCTTTCTACCGCAAATATATATATATCCATCATCATCAATTCTAGCTAAGTCTCCTGTTCTTAGCCAACCATTATGTATTACTTTATCTGTTGCTTCTTTATCATCCAAGTATCCAAGCATCACATTGTCACCTTTAACAGCTAACTCTCCGATTCCTTCATTATTTGGTTCTATAATTTTTGCTTGAATTCCTTGCAATGGTTTACCTATTGATGACAACCTGTAGTTTGATTCAGTTTCAATCGAAATAACTGGTGATGATTCAGTTAAACCATATCCTTGAACCAAATTTAGCCCCCATGTTCTAAAGCCTTTTTCAACACATGGATCTAAAGCTGCAGCTCCGCTAATTAACATTTTTATACTTCCGCCTAATGCATCATGTATTTGATTGAAAATAATTTTTCTTTCATCCATAGTACATTTATTAGCAACTTCTTCTAACTTTTCTAATAATTGTAAATGTCCATTTTTTTCAAATTTTCTTCTAAAGTTTTTATAGATATTTTCATATATTGCGGGAACACACATAAAAATTGTAATATGATTTTCCCTAATATCTTCTACTATATGTTTTAATCCTCTTCCAAATATAATTTTTGCTCCAATACTTATAGGATACAGAAAACCTACTGTGCATTCGAAAACATGATGTAATGGTAATACTGAAAGAAATATATCTTCTTCATTTATGTTTAGTGTACATGTAATAGAATACAAATTGGAACATATATTTTTTTGTGATAACATAACTGCTTTAGATTTACTTGTGGTTCCAGATGTAAATAACAATATACTCATTTTATTTTCATCAATTATACTGTTTATAAATTCACTGTTTCCATTTTCTATAAGTTCTTTTCCTTCATCTATTAAATCTTTCTGACTTGTAATTGATTCATGTTGTTCATTGCCCATTGAAATTAATAATTGTAATTTATTATCTTTCTTTTTACTTATTTTTTCTAATATACTCTTATATTTTTCGTCAAAAAATATGGCTTCAACTTCTGATCTTTTTATTAAATTTTCTAATTCATTTTCAGGTAATAATTTATCTAATGGAACAACAACACCTGTTCCACAAACTACAGATAAATATGCCAATTCCCAATTATAACTGTTTTCCCCTATTATTGCTATTCTTTTATTTTTCAAACCTCTATTAACAAGTGCTGTTCCTAAGCAATCAACATTTTGCTTAAATTGTTTGTATGTTATTTGCGTTTTTCCTATTTCATACAAAACATTGTCACCATTACACCTAGCACTTTCATTCAGCATTTCTTTTATATTTAAAAATTTTGAAACATTTTTCATCTTTCATACCTTCCTTAGAATAATCTATATAATTTAATCATTAAAATTTTTAAATGTCACTATACCAACTGGTCAGATTAGTTTTATTGCATAAATAAATCTACTGACAAGTAATTGCAATCCAACAAATTTTATGTTATAATCTTATACCAGAAAGTACTATTACAATCCTGTTTTCATTTTATAACATTCACAGCTAAGTCAAAAATAATTATTTTTCAGGAGGTATCAACATGGGTTCTTCGCGTAAAAAAGAAAATCGGACACTGCCAGACTTGCAAAAGCAACTAAATTTTAAAGGCACAGACGAAACATTTAAAAAATACGTTGATTCTGCATTAATGAAAAGAGGTCCTATATATCAAGAGATTTTCAAACTATACTATGGCATAGATTGTAAAAAGCTTGATATACAAGACATTTGTGATATATATCCAGGATGTGATGTACCTCGAATTCGTATTTTAGTTTGGAATAGGTTAAAATACGAAATACCTATCATGATTTCAAATGATAATGTGTCTGATTAAAACAATAAAAGCTATAAAATCTTTCCAGATTTTATAGCTTTTATTTATTTCTTTTTTAATCCCCTTAATCTAAGAGCATTTAAAACTACCGTTAAACTGCTGATTGTCATAGCAAGTGCTGCAATCATAGGGTTTAAAATTATTCCACAGCCTTTAAGTAATCCTGCTGCAATAGGAATCATGCAAATATTATAGAAAAATGCCCAAAATAAATTCTGTTTTATATTTTTAATAGTTTTTTCACTTATATAAATCAAATCATTAATTTTATCTAGATTATCATTCATTAGTACAACTGATGCTGAATCCATTGCCACATCTGTTCCGTTTGAAATTGATATTCCTATATCTGATGTAACTAAACTTACACTATCATTAATTCCGTCTCCGCACATCATAACTAAACCATTTTTCTTTAATTCTTTTATTTTATCTGACTTTTCTTTTGGTTTGACATTAGCTATTATATTAGTAATTCCTATTTCATTTGCAATATATCTTGCCGTTGCTTCATTGTCTCCTGTAAGCATTACTAATTTAATATTCCTATTTTTTAATTTTTGAATAACATCTTTTATATTGTTCCTTACAACATCTTTTACACCTATTAATGAAATCAATTTTTTATTTTTTGCCACAAATAAAAGACTATTACCAGTTGTTGCTAGGCTTATTTCATCTTGCGTAGTCTCTATTTCTATTCCATTGTCTATCATTAAATTTCTATTTCCGATGTAATATTCATCTTCGTTTATTTTTGCATAAACTCCATAACCTGGTATTGATTTAAAATCTGTTGCATCTTCTAATTCAATTTTGTACTCATTGGCATAATTTACTATTGCATATGCAATTGGGTGTTCTGACATTTTTTCTATACTTGCTACATTTTTTATAATTGTATTTTCTGATTCTTCTGAATAATTGTATATTTTTGAAATTGTTAATGTTCCATTTGTCAATGTTCCAGTTTTATCAAAACAAATTGTTTTAACTTTATGTGCATTTTCTAGCACTTCACTTGATTTTACTAAAATACCTTTTTGACTACATAATCCTGAAGAAATAACAATTGCAAGCGGAGTTGCTAATCCTAAACTACATGGACATGCTATTACTAATATTGATACGAAAATATTTATTGAATAACCTACATCTTTTGAAATGATATACCATACAATAAAACTAATTATAGCAATTAATATAATTACTGGTACAAAAAAACTACTGATTTTATCAGCTACTTTTGAAATTGGTGCTTTGGTATTTGTTGCCTCAGTTACCAATCTAACAATTTCTGATACAGTTGATTCTTTTCCAATTCTTTCTGCCTCGTACTTTATTGTTCCTTCATAATTTATACTTCCTGCAATTACATTTGAATCTTTTTCTCTTTTTACAGGCACACTTTCACCCGTTATAAATGATTCGTCAATATGTGTTGTTCCTTCTACAATTACTCCATCTACCGCAATCTTTTCACCTGGCTTACATATTACAATATCTCCTTTTTGGATTTCATCAATTGTAACTACTTTTTCTTCATTATCTTTGATAATTGTTGCGTTTTTTGGCGTTATGGTCACTAATTTTTGCAAAGCTTCTTTGGTTTTATCTTTGTTTTTGTTTTCTATAAATTTGCCTATTTCTATGAAAAATATTACTATTGCTGATGATTCGTAATAAAGATTTTCTACAAAATGATTATAACCTTTTACTATCATTAAAGTTCCATATATACTGTATAAAAAACTTGCAATAACACCAGTTGTAACTAGTGTATCCATATTTGGCGTTCTATGTAATAAATTCTTTATTCCATTTTTAATTATGTGGAATCCTAGAAGTATTACAATTAGTGAAAGAATTAGTAGGCTTGTAGCATAGTTTAGTGGATTGTCCACCATATTTAAATATGGAATAGATGGCAAACCTATCATGTGTGACATAGAAATATAAAGAATTATAATTGATAATATTGTCATTAAAATTAGTTTATACTTTTTATTAGATTTTTTATTTTGCTGTTTTTCAAATGTGTCAATACCAAGGCTTTTGAAACCAGCTTTTTCAACAAATTTATCTAAATCTTTTAGTTTTAACTTTTTATCATCATATTCTATACTGGCTGTGTTCATAACAAGATTCACTGTTGCTTGACTAATTCCATCTTGTTTGTTTAGGTATTTTTCTAGACCCGTGGAACATGCTGAACAAGTCATTCCATCTATGGATAATATAACTTTTTTCATTATTTTGCCTCCTTTGTGTCTCTATTTAATTAAATCCTTAACAACCTCTCCTGCAATAATAAGCCCTGCAACTGATGGTACAAATGAAATGCTTCCAGGAACTTGATTTTTAGCTGTACATTTTCTTTTTGTCCCAGGAGGACATACGCAATTGCTTTTACAACTTATGTTTTCTGTTTCTTCTGGCTTAATTGGTTCTTCTTTAGAATAAACAACTTTTAGTTTCTTTATTCCTCTTTGTTTCAGTTCTTTTCTCATTACTTTAGCAAGTGGACATACGCTAGTTTTATATATATCAGTAACTTCAAATCTTGTTGGGTCAAGTTTGTTTCCAGTTCCCATGCTTGAAATTATTGGAATGTTTAGTTTATTTGCTCTCATTACAAGTTCAATTTTAGCTGTAACTGTATCTACACTGTCAACTATGTAATCAACTGATTCATCTAAAATTTCTGGACTATCTGGCATGAAAAATTCTTGATAAATTTCAACATTTGCCTTTGGATTGATGTCTAATATTCTTTCTTTTGCGACTTCCACCTTTTGTTTCCCTATTGTACTTCTTGTTGCAATTATTTGTCTGTTTAAATTTGTTAAACAAACTTTATCATCATCAACTAAAATAAAGTTTTGAACACCAGCTCTTACTAATCCTTCAACCACATATGAGCCTACTCCACCTATACCAAAGATTGCAACTTTTGCTTTATTTAATTTTTCTATTGATTCTTTTCCTATTATTAATTCTGTTCTAGAAAATTGATTCATTTTTTATTCTCCTTTTCGAACATTTTATTTTTAACTTTTTAATTCTCCATTTTCTATATGTCCTAGCTTCACTGTTGTTGGTCTTCCGTGTGGACATGTGTATGGATTTTTTAATTTAAGTAATCTATCAAGTAATTTATGTACTTCGTCTTCTACTAAATCCATATTTGCTTTAACTGCTGCCTTACATGCAACAGTTGCTATAAATCTTTCTTCTATATCTTTAATTGTTGTTCTTTCTTTTGTTAACATCTCATCTAAAATATCCATAAATACATCTTTTGTATCTATTTTTATCTTGTATTCTATATCAGGTATTCCATTTATTTTAATACTATTTTCCCCAAATATTTCAATATCAAATCCATAGTTTTGAAACATTTCTATATTACTTTGAATAAATTCCATTTCCCTGTGTGTTAGATTAACCACTTCAGGCATTAGCATTAATTGGCTATTATTTGTTAAATGATTTTTATAATTATCCTTAATCTGTTCATACAAAACTCTTTCATGAGCTGCATGTTGATCAACTAGATATAGCTCATCATCTATTTCTATCATTATAAACGTTCTAAACACTATTCCTACATATTTGTAATTTACATTTCTAATTTTATCTCTATTTATAAGGTCTAAATTACCGCCATTGCCCATGTTTATAAATTTTGAGTTTGACATATCAGTTGTTGGAATTCCTAATTTTGAAGTATTTATATATTTTAATTCCACATCTTCTTGAACTAGATTTTCTTGAATATGCTCAGACCTATCTTCTTCCTTACTATAATGATTTGTTAAAAAATCAAATTCTTTTTCGATATAACTTTGCTTATTATCTTCATTATCCGTGTTTCCAAGAAAATCCTTATTTAATAACGTTTCTTTTATAGCATGATACACTATTCTAAATAAGGCTTGTTCGTCCTTGAACCTTACTTCCATTTTTGTTGGATGGACATTTACATCATAGTAAGATGCTGGCATTTCTATGTTTAATATGAAAAAGCCATATTTTCCTATACCAGTACCACCTTTAAACGCTTGGTCTGCACTGCTTGTTAAAATTTGATTTTTTATATTTCTTTTGTTTAGGAAAAATATTTGATTTTTTCTTGAATCTTTTGCCATTAAAGTGTTCCCAACTACACCTGTAATTCGTATTTCTCCTTCTTTATGGTCAACTCTTACTAAATTGTCTTTTACTTCTTTTCCAAATAATGTATATACTATATCTTCTATATTTCCGTTACCTGTTGATTGAAAAACATTTTTTCCATCGTTTATTAATTTTATAGAAACATCTAGATTTGATAGTGCTATCTTTTGCACTAATTCTTTTATATATCTAAATTCTGTTGCATCATTTTTTAAGAATTTGTATCTAACTGGAACATTGAAAAATAAATTTTCTACCGTCATTGTTGTACCAACTTTTGAGCCTATTTCTTCTTGGCTAATTATGTCTCCACCCTCTGCAACTAACTTAATTCCGTGTTTCCATACTTTGAGTTTTTGATACTATTGTTAATCTTGAAATTGAAACAATACTTGCTAATGCTTCACCTCTAAATCCCATAGTATATGTATTCTCTAAGTCTTCAATTTTTCTAATCTTACTGGTAGCATGTCTTTCAAGAGCAATTAACATATCGTCTGGTTCTATTCCTTTTCCATTGTCAGTAATACGAATAAAAGTCTTTCCACCATTTTTTATCTCAACAACAATGTTCTTAGCACCTGCATCTATTGAGTTTTCTACTAGTTCTTTTACAACATTTGCAGGTCTTTCAATTACTTCCCCAGCTGCTATTTTGTTTATTGTTAAATCATCTAATAATACTATATTTCCCATACTATTTTCCTTTTCTCTTTTTGCTGCTCATATTATATAACAAATTTATAATTTAAACAATAGTTTTAATATAGCTTGGTCTATTACTATGCTTGCTTTTTTTATAATTTAGTGTTATAATAAGTATTATGTTAAACGTTCACTGCTCACATCATATGATAGGAGGTAATCTTATTATGGATATTAAGACCATTGATGAAATGACTGAGTTTTCCTTCAAAGATGATACGTCAAAAAAACGGTGGATACATCTAGTCGAAACACAGTATTTTGATAACTACAATATGCATATAACCATGGACTTCGTAAGAAGATGGGGAAAAGCAATGCAGTATCAGATGAAAAACAATCAGGCATCATTAAATACCATTGCTATTCTTTGTGCAAAGGAAGCAGATATTGACAAGTTGGTCAAACAACCACACTTAGAAAAAGCTATAACTTTGCTTTCAGAAACTTGGTTCTATTGTAATGAATTTCAGAAATGGGTAGCTAATGGTGGCAGTGCCATCATTAAACAGTATTTTTAACTATCAAAAAGAGACTTTATTTTATAATAAAGTCTCTTTTTCTTTTTATCCTAATGCTACATCTAAAATCATCATTACAACAAATCCAATTGCAACCCCTATTGTACCTATGTTAGAATGATCTCCATCTTGTGACTCTGGTATTAGCTCTTCTACTACAACATAAATCATAGCACCAGCTGCAAAAGCTAAAACATATGGTAATATTGGAACTACAGATTTAGTTAATAATATTGTTATTATAGCTCCTATTGGTTCCACAATTCCTGATAATGTTCCTAAAACAAATGCCTTAGATTTTGATACTCCTTCAGTTTTTAATGGCATTGAAATAATTGCCCCCTCTGGAAAGTTTTGAATTGCTATACCTATTGCTAATGCAAAAGCACCTGCCATTGTTATTCCTGCGTTTCCAATTAATGCTCCTGCAAAAGTTACCCCAACTGCCATTCCGTTCTGGAATATTATGAAGTGTTACTGCTAGAACAAGCATTGTTGTTTTCTTTAATTTGGCTTTAACACCTTCTGGCTTATCATCATGTAAATGCAAGTGAGGTATTAAACTATCTAATGCTAATAAAAATACAATTCCAAATAGGAAACCTATAGTGGCTGGTAACCATGCTATCTTTCCTTGTTCTTCTGACATCTCTATCGCTGGTAGAATTAAAGACCAAATTGATGCTGCTATCATTACACCTGATGCAAATCCTAATAATAGTTTTTCTACCATCTTATTCATTTTATTTCTCATAAAGAATACCATTGCAGCGCCTAAAGTTGTGCCTGCAAAAGGTATTAATAATCCTAATGTTAATTCCATATTTTCCTCCTTTACTCTTTTTGTCTCTCGTTTTATATAATTTATTTATATCATATTATATTATTTGTGTAAATAATAATATGAATTTTATTTCAGTTTTAAAATATAAGGAACTGTCCTTTTTTAAACATTGCTTAAAACCAAAAATAATGTTATAATAAGTTCATTATGGAAAATGTAAATAGATATAATAAATTAAATGAATATTTAAAGAATAAGTTTGGTGAAAGGACTTTAAAGATTTGCATAGACGGAGGTTTTACTTGTCCTAACAGAGATGGAACTGTTGGTAACGGTGGTTGTATTTTCTGTAGTGAACGAGGCTCTGGCGATCATATTTGTAAGCAGAATGATATAAGTGAACAGGTAAAAAAATACTTTTCGAGCTACAAAAGTGAAAGAGCAAATAAATTCATCGTTTATTTTCAAAATTTTACAAATACTTATGATTCTGTTTCAAATTTAAAAGAAAAATATGATGCTGCTTTAATTGATAATAGAATTGTTGGCTTAGAAATTGCTACAAGACCTGATTGTATTAATGAAGATATCTGTAAATTACTTTCTAGTTATACTAATAAATATTATGTTTGTGTCGAACTGGGTTTACAAACATCTAATGAAAAAACTGCCAAATTTATTAATCGTGGATATGAAAATGCTGTGTTTACTGCTGCTGTTCGAATTTTAAAACAATATGGTATTGATGTTGTGACTCATATAATGATTGGATTACCTGGTGAAACTATGGATGATTTGACCAATACAATTGATTTTGTAAATAGACACTCTATAGATGGAATTAAGATTCATAATGTTTATGTTGTAAAAAACACTGTGTTGGCTGATTTGTATTATAAAGGATTGTACTCTCCTATGGGGTTTGATGAGTATTTGGAATACCTGGTTTATGCTATAACTCATTTACGTCCTGATATTGTTATTCATAGAATTTCTGGTGACGCGCCAAAAGATTTGCTTATTGCTCCTGAGTGGAATGTGCATAAGAAGTGGGTTTTGAATGGGTTGGATAGAGTTTTGAGAGAGAAAGATTTGTGGCAAGGGAAATTTTGAAAATTAAAAATGGGGACGGAGAAAATTTTAAAAATTTAAAATCTTCTCCGTCCCCATTTTTAAAGCTCTGGTTCCTCATCAAAACTATCCTTATTTTTATCTTTCTCTTTAATTCTAACTTCATCACTTGGAAACATCGTTATTAACTTGCTTCTATCATTTGGAAGAGTAACTACTGTTAAGTAATTTAATGTATGTCCGTCTCCTTCACTTCCTCCTTCATAGCCACAATTTTCTATGTGGAAACAATATATGTCATCCATGTATCCTATTTGTTTTTCAACTTTATTAAAATCTAACTTATCCAAAACATCCTTTGGATTTATATTTAGAACTCCATGGATTTTTTTATTTTTGTCATCTCTCATATGTTTCATTACATGATTAATCCTTGCTTGTTCATCCTGAATATCGTATCCTAAATTCTGTATAATGTAATCATACATTTTCGCAGATTCTTTATCTTTGCCTTGTTCAGCATATAATTTTCCTAGTTCCAATCTTGCATGGACGTTTTTAGGATCTAATTCCATATACTCTTTAAATAACTTCTCTGCTTCTTTTTCTTTTCCTTGCTTTGCATATAATTTTCCTAGTTCTAATCTTGCATGGACGTTTTTAGGATCTAATTCCATATACTCTTTAAATAACTTCTCTGCTTCTTTTTCTTTTCCTTGCTTTGCATATAATTTTCCTAGTTCTAATCTTGCATGGAC
>CAMUZC010000007.1 GCA_947165105.1 uncultured Lachnospiraceae bacterium
TCTTCTGTACTAACAACATTCCACAAATTGTGCAATAGTTCCATAAAAAAATTAACCTCCTGTAAATAAATTTTCATATTTAGGTCCAATTTGACATTGGATATTTCCGTTATCCTTAAAGAAGATAGTGTTATTTGATTTTATATGAGAGATTTTATTAAGATTTACAATGTACGATTTGTGACATCTTATAAAGTTATTTGGTAAATGACTTAAAATATCAGAAAAAGAAGAGTTCAATTCTACATCACTGCTAGTTGTCTTAAAAATAGCTTTTTTCCCTTGTTTTTGAATACACAAAATATCATTGCAGTTAATATAGCCATTCTTTTTATTAAGTTTGAAAAAGCTAATTTCATTGGTTGAAATGTCATCATATAAACGAAAAATAGTTTCTTCCAAACGTTCTAATGTTATTGGTTTGGCCAAAAAATCAAAGGTCTTATATTTATAAGCAACCATAGAATACTCTAAATGAGCGGTTGTAAATATAATATAAGCCTTTTTGTTTCGTTTTCGTATAATATTAGCTAGATCCATACCTGAATAATCTGATTTTAAATCAATATCAAGGAAAACAACATCAAATGAATTTGTTTCTAAAAAGTTAATTAAATCATTTGGATTAGTAGTTTTATAAACTATTTGTCCTGGTAGATTATTATTTATTAAAATCGATTCTAGAAATTTTTCTAATCTATTTAAGATACTTTGATTATCGTCACACATTACAAAATTTAACATTAAATCAACTCCTGCAATATATAAATATATCATCAAATAATATTAAAAGAGTAAACATAAAATATCTTCTTTACTTTTGTTTCAATTACCAAAAATATACCGCAAAATTCGACAAAAGTCAACGAAAAAAAGCTTGAAACGCCTAAAAAATCAGGCGTTTTGTAAACCTTTATAAGTAGGTTAACATAAATTGAAAACTGCACTTTTTGTATGAAAATAATACATTCAAAAAATGATTTATTCATAAATTGATACAAATCTTAATATTTATTAAAAAAGAAAATAATTATGGGGTGATTTTGATGATTAAACAAAAAAATGTATTTTATACTTTATCTGTATGTGCGGTTATTTTTTTACTTATGTTTTCGGTTTTAAAATATAATTCATCAAGTTTAGGTGAAAAACTATTAATAACAAATGCAAAATGTGAGTTAAGTAATAAAAAAATATGTTGGGGAATAAAGAGAGAACCAAATCATAAACAACCGGATGTTGGAACTGCAAATAAAAGTGTGCTAGATAATTATAATGGAATTTGCATGGGAAACAGTGAAAGTAAAAAGGTGTATTTAACTTTTGACTCTCGGATATGAGGCAGGTTATATGGAAAAGATTTTAGAAGTTCTAAAGCAAAATAATGTAAAAGCTTGCTTTTTCATTACAGCTCATTATTTAAATACTCAGCCGGATTTAGTTAAAAGAATGATTGATGACGGACATATTGTAGGCAACCATACTGTTAATCATAAAAGTATGCCAGAAATTGACAATGAAACAATAAAAAAAGAGGTAATGGATTTACATGAGGCTGTGTATGACAAATTCGGTTATGAAATGAAATACATAAGACCACCAAAAGGTGAGTTTAGTGAAAGAACAATTGAGTATACTAATACACTTGGATATAGAACCGTAATGTGGAGTTTGGCCTATGATGACTGGGATGAAGCAAAGCAGGGGAGAGAGTCTTATGGGAAAAGTAAGGTTTTAGATAATGTTCATAATGGAGCTGTCATTTTGTTACATTCTAATTCTAAAGATAACAGTAATATTCTAAATGATGTTATTAAAGAAATTAGAAATATGGGGTATGAATTTGAAAGCTTAGATAATTTTGAAGGATAACTGAAAGGAGAAATTATAAAATGGCAAAACGAAGAACAAAATTTGTGAAAAGTAGAATAAATAAAGTCTTGGAAGTTCCTGATGAGGTTGCTTTAAAAGTTCCGAAGCTAACTATTTTGAAGTTTGAAGAAGTACTTATTGAAAACTATAAAGGTATTCTAGAATATCAGGATTTTTTTGTAAGAATTCAAACGTATATTGGAATTATCAACATAAATGGATTCAAGCTCACATTAGAGGAAATGACAATAGATGATTTAATTGTAAAAGGTCAAATTGAGAGTATAGATTTTGAAAGTATAGTTGATAGTGATGAATAAATTTAGGAGGAAAGAAATTGTATTTAAAAATATTTATTTATTACATATTAGGTTATGTTAATGTAGTTGTTGAAGGTTTTTTTATAGAGAAATTTATAAATAAATGTATTAGTAAAAGAATCTTTTTCTGGAATACTAAAAGAAGCAAATCAACAATATTTTCGGCTAATATAGGAGTTAACAATTATAGAGATGTAGTTAAAATTGCAAAGGAGTGCAAATGTAGAATAAAAATTAAAAAGAAAAGCGGACTACCCTTTTTATTAAATAGATATAGAAAAAGAAAAATATTTGCAATTGCTTTGGCTGTGATTATTGTTGTAATTATTGCAATATCTAACTTTATATGGAACATTGAAATTAGGCGGAGTTGATGAATCTATGCAAAAAGAGATTCTTGAGTTTGTTCAAAATGAGGGTGTTGAAATTGGAAAGTATAAAAATAAAATTGATTTGCAAAGCCTAATTAATAAAATAAGAATTGCAAGAGAAGATGTTGCGTGGATCGGAATGGAAATTAAAGGAACAAATTTAATTATAGATGTAGTAAAAGCAGATAAGAAGCCTGATATTATTGATGAAAAGGAATATTGCAATATAGTAGCGTCTAAAGATGGAATTGTTACTAAGGTTGAAGCTCAAAATGGTACACCGATTGTAAATGTTGGAGATACAGTCAAAAAAGGAGATATACTTGTTCAAGGATGGTTAGAAGGAAAATATACTGATAACAGATATGTGCATGCTGAAGGTAAAATTACAGCTAAGGTTTGGTACTCACAAAAAGAAAAAGTTTACTATAATCAGACTTATGAAAACCAAACTGGAAGTAAGGAAAAGAAATATTCAATAAATATAAATAATTTTAAAATAAATTTCTTTAAAACCCTTTCCAAATTCGAAAATTATGATACAATAAGTACAGTTAAGAAATTAAAATTAACTTCTAATTTTTATTTGCCGATAGAAATTGTTGTAAACGAAAATTTTGAAAAGCAAAATAATCAAATTACATATGATAAAAATGAGGCAAAGGAGATTGGAATAAAAGACTTAAAAAGCAAGTTAGAAGAACAAATTGAAAATAAAGATAATATTTCAAATATATACATAAATTCAAATGAAACAGATGAATATATTGAAGTAGAAGTTATATATGAAGTTCTTGAAAGCATAGGAACTAAAGAAAAAATTTTGAATTGAAAGGAATGATTTATTATGCAAGAAAAAAGCCTAAGAATCTATAATACAGAAAAAACTTTTATGAGTAAAGTAACAAATAAACTATCAAAACTTTTAACTCCAACTAGAGTTGGAATTAACGGAATATTGATTTCAATGAAGAGAAACAATTTGATTAAAGCATATGAGAATTATACAGTAAATTTAAGAAATGATAATGAAGATAAAAGAGCAGCAGCTACTAAAAAATATGAAGATGCTTTTACTTTATACTTAGAATCAATTGACAAAAACATCATGGATTCAGTATATAAAAAAGTTAAAAATGATACCGCAAATGAGTTTGAAAAAAATGCTTTATCAAAGTATTATATGATTACAGGACTTAAAGACTCTGAATATGCAGAATATAAATACAGAAAACAAAAGTACCTATTAGAATTGGATTATGAAAATATAAGATATAATGAAAAAAATAAAGTATTAGAAAAATACAAAGGTTTCTATTGCTCAAAAATGGAAACTTTGTATAAAGGCATAATAAAACATTACTCTGTTAAATTGACAGAAAATTTAACTGCAGCTGAAAAAGCTGAAATATATGAAAAAATATTTGACACATTAGAAGAATATATAGCAAACATATTCCCATTAAAAATTGTAAATAATGATTCAAAAATTTACAAAGAATTATCAGAAGAATATGAAAAATATGAAAAATATTCAGTTGGTAAATTGGATCAAGCAGAAGTTATAGACAAAAATATGATTTTATTGGGAATAAGCAGAAAGCTATTTACACATAGTTTACCACTTGTTGTGGCAGAGCAATGCTATATAAAATTATTAAAAGATACGAGAGCTTTAATAGTTGATACAAGAATTATTAAGAAGAGAGAAAAAGCTTATAGTTTATTACTTAACTTAATTGACGAGTATAACTTAAAAGTTCTTTCTACTAAAGTATATTGGGACAAGCCAGAACACAGAAATGAATATAAAGCCTTTTGGAACAAATATAAAGAAATTTCTGAAATTAAAAATAAAGATGAATACAATAAACAAAAAGAAATTCTATTTATTACAAATGATTTAAAACAAGTAAGTGCAAATGAGAATAAATATTGTAAAATTATTAAATTCTACAAAGACAAATTAGTAGAGTTAGGTGTAATGAGAAAAATGCCTAATAAATGTGTTACAAAAGATGGAGAATTTATAAAAAAGAAAGCAGTGGCATAGATGGAAAATAGTAAATTTGTTGAATTAGTTTATAAAAATGTTGAGGAAAACTCTGAATATGAAAAAATAATAAACATTGTTGTTGATAAATGTTTTAAAGTTGAAAAGATAGAAAAGCTTAATTTATATATTAGTATAACATTAACAACTCCAGCGGAAATTAGAAAGATTAATAATGAGTTTAGAAATATAGATAAAGAAACTGATGTACTTTCTTTCCCAATGTTTGAAAAAGAAGAGTTAGATTCAATGGTTGAATCAGGAACAAATGATATTCCTGAAACAATTGGTGATATTATAATCTCAGTTGATAGAGTTAAGGAACAAGCAGAAGAATATGGTCATAGTTTTGAAAGAGAATTAGCATATATGGTTGTTCACGGATTTTATCATGTAATGGGATATGACCATATGGTAGAGGAAGATAAAGTTGTTATGAGAGCAAAAGAGGAAAATGTTTTGAATATGTTAAATATAATCAGATAACGAATTATATAAACAAATGAATGTGAATAAATGGAGGAATATTTATGGAGAATTTTGGTGGAGTTGAAGTTGAAAAGAAGGATAAAAAGAAAAAAGCTTTAAAGATTACTATCATTGTATTATCAATTTTACTTGTGTTAACAATTGCAGGTTTAACAGTATATTTTTGCTTAACATATAATAAAACAAAACCTGTTGAAGAGAGTCAAAATGTTCAAGAAGAACCAATGGTTGTAGAAGTTCAAGAGCCTGAAGAAAAAAGTGTTAAAATATATTCAGGTACTCAAAGACCTGTAGCAGTTATGATTGACAATAATGTTAATGCATGGCCACAATATTCTCTAAATAAAGCATATGCTGTATATGAAATAATAGTTGAAGCAGGTGAAACAAGATTAATGGCATTGTTTAAAAATGTTGATGTTGATGCAATTGGTCCTGTTAGAAGTTCAAGACATTATTTCTTAGACTATGCTTTAGAAAATGATGCTATTTATGCACATTTAGGTTGGAGTCCACAAGCACAAGGAGATATTTCTTCATTAGGTGTTAATAATATAAATGGACAAGCATATGACACAGGTGCTGCACGTACTTCATCATCAAAATATTGGAGAGAATCTTCAAAAGCAGCTCCACACAATGCATTTACAAGTTTAGCTTCTTTATATCAAATTGCACAAGAAAGAGGATATAGAACTACTTCTGATTCAAAAAGTGTGTTAAACTATGTTACAGAAGAAGTAAACCTTGAAGATGGGCAAGAAGCAAATTCTGTTACTATTCCTTTCTCATCTGGAAATGTTGTAAAATTTGTATATAATAGTGAAACAGGAAAATACGAAAGATATTCAAAAGGAACAAAACAAAAAGACGGAAGTACTGGTGAAGATGTAGTAACTAAAAATATAATTGTAACATTTGCTGAAAACTATACATTAAATGATCCTGAAAGAAAAGGAAGACAAGGATTATATGATGTTGGAACAAGAGATGGGTACTACATTACAAATGGAAAAGCAATTAAAATAAAATGTAAAAAAGATTCAAGAACAGCACAAACAGTGTATACAGATTTGGAAGGAAATGAAATTAAAGTAAATGATGGAAATACATTCTTTGAAATCTGTCCTGTAAATGCTAATGTAACTTTAAACTAGAAAGGAAGTAAAATGGACCAAGAATTTAAATCTGGATTTGTATCTATGGTAGGCAGAACAAATGTAGGAAAATCAAGTATAATCAATAGCTTAGTTGGCGAAAAAGTAGCAGCTATTGCAAACAAACCACAAACAACAAGAACAGCAATAAGAGCAATAGTAAATAGAGAAAATTCTCAAATAATATTTATAGATACTCCAGGCATACATAAACCAAAAACAAAGCTTGGAAACACTATGATAGAAACAGCTTTTGGTACAATAAATGAAGTGGATTTAACATTATTTGTTATAGATGCAACATCTGAAGAAATAGGTAAAGGCGATAGAATAATTTTAGATAAAATTAAAGATGCTAAAATTAAAACAATATTAATAATAAATAAAATAGATTTAGTTACAAAAGAACAATTAGCTAAACTTATTGATTTATATAAAGATGAATACAACTTTGAAGCTGTTATTCCAGTTTCTGTTGTGAAAAATAAAAATATGGATGCTATACTTGATGAAATAGAAAGTAACTTAAAACCAGGACCTGCATATTATGATATAGAAGAATATACAGACCAAACTCTTCGTCAATTAGCAGAAGAAACAATTAGAGAAAAAGCATTAAGACTTCTAGATGATGAGGTTCCACATGGAATATATGTTGAAACTGAAAAGATGAAGACTAGAAAAACACAGAACAAAGAAAGAATTTATGATATAGATGTTACAATTTATTGTTTGCGTGAATCTCATAAAGGTATTATCATTGGTAAAAATGGTTCAATGCTTAAAAGGATTGGAACTTACGCAAGACAAGATTTAGAAAAAATGTTAGACACAAAAGTAAATTTGAAAATTTGGGTAAAAGTTAAGGAAGATTGGCAAAACAATGATAATCTTGTAAAAAAATTTAAACCACAGTTTTAAACTAAAAACTGAAAAATATAAAATCAGGGACAGAAATAAATTTAGCTTTAAATCCCGAATAAAAAACAACAAAAAAGCAAAAGATAACAATGAAGTGAAATTTGAACATAATTCAAATAAAAAACTTTGTTGATAAGGAGTGTATGCATATGATAAAACAATTAGCATGGAATACGTTTAAAAATACAGGAGATATAAATACGTTTATGGAATTGATGGCAGTGGATAATATCGAAAAACAATTAGCTGCAAATGATAATTTAAAGGTGAATGATTATGGGGATAATAAAGACCAAGGGTTTGATAATATCAGAGAGTAAAATGGGCGACTTTGATAAAATGGTTACAATATTAACTCCAAGCGGAAAAATTGGGTGTGCTGCAAAAGGAGCAAGGAGGCCAAAGAGCCTGCTTATGGCAGGAACTCAATTTTTTTGTTTTGGTGAATATTTAATTTTTAAGGGAAACAATAGTTATAATATAAATTCTTGTGATACTATAGAAATTTTTTATAATTTAAGAACAGATTTGGACAAGCTTAACTATGCTGTAGAATTATGCAAAATTGTAGATAGTGTTACATATGAGAATCAGAATACATATAAGATTTTACAGTTGTTATTAAACACTTTGTATGTTATTTCAGAAACTGATAAGAATTTGGAATTAGTAGCATCAGTGTTTAGAATAAGACTTTTGTGCTTACTAGGGTTTATGCCAAAAGTAGGGAAATGTGTTAAATGTGATGAAGCAGAAAAAATTGCATATTTTAGTATTGCTGATGATGGATTTAAGTGTGCAAATTGCGGAAGAGTTGATAAGTCTGCAATTAGCGTTAGTGCCACAACTGTGGATGCAATTAGATATGTAATAGCATCTTCTGCAAAAAAGATTTTTTCTTTTGATCTACCGGAGGAGAGTATTAGGGAGATAAGTTTAATTAGCAAGATTTATTTGAAAGAAAAATTAGAGATTTCATGAGACTAGAGTGAGTATATAAAAGTTTCAGAGTGGAGGGATAGTATGGAAATTAAACCGAGAGAAGAAGTTAAAGAAGAATTTGAATTTGAGGCTAAAAGACTAATTAATAGTTTTAAATTTGCTGGAGTTGGAATTTTCACAGCTTTAAAAAAAGAAAGGAACATGAAAATTCATTTCTTTGCTATGATTTTAGTTATTATTTTAGGAATAGTTTTTAGAATTGAGCCTTTGGAATGGATTATTTGTGTTATTATGTTTGGAGGAGTTATAGGTGCTGAGATGTTTAATACGGCTATTGAAACGGTTGTAGATTTGGTTACTCCTTATAAAAATGAGAAAGCTAAAATTGCAAAAGATGTTGCAGCAGGTGGAGTGCTTGTTTGGGCAATTGCTGCTGCGGTTGTCGGAGCGATTGTGTTTGTACCTAAGGTGATTTAAAAATAAAGTTGCTTGTCAATTTAAGGAAAGTGTGATAAAATTATGTAAAATTATTGGAGGCGTATGTAGAGTGACAACCGAAATTTTTGATTGGCAGGATGAAATTAATGAACAAGAATTGAATAAAACTGCACAGGTGTTAGAAAATGGTGGAATTGTTATTTTCCCAACAGAAACTGTGTATGGAATTGGAGCAAATGCTTATAATGAAGAGGCGGTCAGAAAAATTTATGAGGTTAAGAATCGTCCAGGTGAAAAGCCTTTAAGCATTTTAGTTTCTGGAATTGATGAAATTGGTAAATATGCTATTATTGAAAATGATATAGAAAGAAAAATTATTAATAGTTTTATGCCTGGGCCAATTACAATTATATTAAAGAAAAAACAGGGATTATTTGATTACATATCATCTGGAAAGAATACAATTGGAGTTAGAATTCCAGACAATAAAATTATTTTAGAAATATTGAATAAATTAAAACTTCCACTTGTTGCACCAAGCGCAAATATTTCAGGTATGCCAAGTGGAGTGAGTTTAAATGATATTATAAAAGATTTTAACGGTAAAGTTGATGTTTGCATAAATGGAGGAAAGGCAAAGCTTGGTGAATCATCAACTATAGTAGAAGTTGTTAACGGAGAGCCTGTAATTTTAAGACAAGGAAAAATCACTTTGGAAGAGATAAAAAAGGTTTTGGAAAGGAAAATGTAATGTATTTAATAGTAGGTTTAGGAAACCCTGAAACTGATTACGCGAGAACAAGGCATAATATGGGTTTTGATGTAATAAATAAATTAGCTGAAAAATTTGATATAAATGTAAATAAAAGCAAATTTAAAGCCGAATATGGAACAGGAACAATAAATGGTGAAAAAGTTATTTTAGTTAAACCACAAACATTTATGAACTTAAGTGGTGAAGCAGTTCAAGAGTTTGTGAATTTTTATAAGATAGAAAATAAAAATTTATTGATTATTTACGATGATATTGACACTGTTCCAGGAAAAATTAGAATAAGAAAAGCTGGTGGACCAGGGACACATAATGGGATGAAATCAGTTGTTGGTTGTTTAAATACTACAGATTTTACACGCATAAGAGTAGGTATTGGAATGCCAAAATTTAAGGATGATTTAATAAATTATGTAATTGGACATGTTCCAGATGACGAATTTGAAGTTCTTCAAAACGGTGTATCACATGCTGCTGAAGCTGTTGAAGAAATAATAAAAAATGGGGCAGATGTTGCAATGAACAAATTTAATTGAGCGGAAGGAATGTTGAATGAAGGAAATATTAGTAAATAGCTCAGAAGAAAAAAATACGATACTATATGTAGAAGATGGTAATCTATTAGAAAAATACGAAGAATATGATGAATTAGAAAGATTAGAAGGAAATATTTATTTAGGAAAAGTTGTGGATATATTGCCAGGTATGCAAGCAGCATTTGTTAATATTGGTGATGAAAAGAATGCTTTTTTACATATAAAAGATATTTTACCAAAAGTAAGTAATGAAACTGGAAATAAAAATGAAGACTTAAATAAATACAATATCAATGATTATGTTAAAACTGGTATGCCTATTATTGTAGAAGTAAAAAAAGATAAGACAGGAAAAAAAGGGGCAAAAGTTTCAACAAATTTAAATATTGCAGGAAAATTTGTTGTAATTATTCCAAATAGTGAGTTTGTAACAATTTCTCAAAAAATAGAAGATGAAAACGAAATAAAAAGATTGAGTAAAATTGTTAATGACTTGCAAATAAAGAATTATGGAATTATTATAAGAACTTCAGCTGTAAATGCATCAGAAATTCAAATAGAAGAAGATATTAAGGACGTTATTAATATATATGAAAGTGTAAAAGATAAGGCAAGTCAAATTGCAAATAATAAAGATTTTGAGCCTTCGCTATTATATGAAAAAGGAAATGTTGTAAAAAGACTATTGATAGATATTGGACATCAAGGACTAGATAAAGTTTTGACAAATAATAAATTTGTTTATCAAAACGTAAAAAAATTAGCAGAGCAAAGTAAATTAAAAGTTGAGGTAAAATTCATTGAAGAAGATGACATTTTAGATATATACAATTTAAGAAGACAAATTGAAAAAATTTCTAATCGAAAAATATGGCTTAAATGCGGAGGGTTTATTACAATAGATCAAACAGAAGCACTTACAGCTATTGATGTAAATACGGGGAAATTTACAGGCAAGGAAAGTATTGAAAAAACAGTGTTAAAAGTAAATTCTGAAGCTACCATAGAAATTGCGAAGCAAATTAGAGCTAGAGATATTGGTGGAATTGTTATTATTGATTATATTGATATGGATAATAAAGAAGATGAAGAAATTATACAAAATCTATTATTGGAAAATCTTAAAAAAGATAGAGCAAAAACACAAGTTGTTGGATTTACCAAATTACATTTATTAGAAATGACAAGAAAACATATATGTAGTTAAGCTTAATTTGATACCCGTAAATAGAAAAAGACCAAGCTATAAAAAGCTTGGTCTTTTGAGTTTAAAGAACGTAGAAGCCTGAGTCCTTTAATTTTGCTCCGTGTGGGCAGATATCCTTCCCATACATAAAACAATGTCTAACAAGGGCGGGACACCGGGCATGGCAGGATTCAACAAATTTCTTGCTTATGTTTCCTGCTTCATCCTCTATTTCAACATATCCGCCGTAGCTTATTTTGACATGTTCACCAGTGTTAAGTTTAAAACCATACTGTTTTACGATGTTGGGGTGTTTGAAGTAATCTGTATGACCAAATCCTGGAATTACACCGATTACCTGATTGGTTTCAGCCCGTGTTACGGTTCCGTCAGAGTCAATTATTATTTTATACATAATTATGCCTCCTTAGGCTGTGTGGTTTGGCGTCTATACTTATAGTTACCACGAAGCTAAAAGTACGTGTGAGCTTTTGCTCTTACTGGGAAAGATTATATCACAATATCTGTTTTATGTCAAATTGAATATCTTTTTGCAGGTAGTGATTAAAAAATGAAAGTGAAATAAAAAAATAAAAAAGTATTTACAAATAAGAAAATCCGTGCTAGAATATAAAACAATTAAAATTTTAATTCAAAAAATTTAATCATTTGGGAAATATAATTTTAGTTCTCCCAATATTTTCATGAAAGTTTAGATTATAAAACAAAGAAGGTGATGCTTATACGGTAATTTTTTATATACCAGAACTGGCAGAATAATAGTATGTTTTGCAACAACAATAATTATTTATTCAGTTATATTATGTATTTACAATGCTTCAAATAATAAAGTTGTAAGAGAAAATGAGGAAAATAGAGGAAAAAGTTTGCAGTCATTCATTGACAGATGAAAATATAGCCTATATAATGGATTAAGAGAATATCGCAAATATAGTATTTTCAATATTTTAGAGATTAAATGAATCATAAATTAAGAGATAAAATATCACAACAATTTTAAATCAAAAGAAAAATTTAGAGGTGTGTGTATGAAGAAAAAAACTGTTTTTATTATTATTGGTATTATTTGTATAATTTTGGCAACTACTATTTCAATAATTGCAATAAGAAACAAAAAGCCTAATCTCGATTATCAACTTGAGGTAGTAAGTGAAATTAATTATATGGTGTTTATGGATAATAACAAATATGGAGTTATTAATAAAAATGGTGAAATTATAATTGAATCAAAATATGATGAAATTCAAATTCCAAATCCTTCAAAGCCACTGTTTATATGTAAGTATGATTATGATACTGAAAAAAATCAATATAAAATTAAAGTCTTAAATGAAAAATCAGAGCAAATATTATATCAATATGTAATTGTAGAAGCAATAGAACTGAATTCAGGAATAAGCCCAATTCCATACGAAAAAAGTGTGTTGAAATTTGTTGATAATAATAAATATGGATTAATTGACTTCAATGGAAAAGTAATAGCAAAACCAAACTATGATGAAATTAATAGTTTTGATTATAACGAAGGTTTACTTCTAGTAAAAAAAGACAATAAATACGGCGTTATCAATATAAATGGTGTAACTGTAGTTAAAGAAGAATATGATAAAATAGAATCCGATGGATATTACGAAGATAATGAAACTCAGTATAAAAAATCAGGTTTTATAGTAGGAAAAAATAAAGACAATTCAATAAAATATGGATATATAAACCGAAATGCAGAACTAGTTTTAGATACAAAATATGAACAAATCGATAGAATAGAGAATCCAGAAAAAAATAATGATATATACCTAATTGCTATTGAAAATGGACAAGCTGGGTTCTATAAAAATAAAGATAATATAATTAAACATGAGTATGAGGACATTGAATATGATAAAAACAATAAGTGTTTAGTGTTACAAAAAAATTCTAAACAAGGCTTAGCAGACTTTAATGGCAATATTCAAATTGAATTGAAATATGATAACATAATTATTTCAGGAAAATATGTAAATGCTCAAAGTGGTGATAATATAGAAGTTTTTGATTATAGCACAAAACAAAAAATCAATTATGACAATGTTATAGGGCTAAATCAAACATCATCTGAAAAGTATTCGATTGCAATTACAGATAATGAAACATTTAAAATAATTGATAATGAAAATAAGGAATTAAAAACACGAGAGTATCAATATCTGGAATATATATATGGTGATTACTTTATTACATATAAGAATAAAAAATTTGGAATTATCAATTCAAATGGTGATAAAATTGTAGATTTTAAATATGATTCTATACAAAAAATACCTAATACAAATTTGGTACAAGCTGTTATATTTAGTAAAAATACAACAGATTTAATCAAAGATGAAAAAGTGATATTGAGCATGAAGAATGCTGAAATATTGATTAAAGAAAACTTTTTGATTATAAGTTCTGATTCAAAAAGAATGTATATTAATTTTGATGGAGAAATAATTGAAAATAAGAATTTATTTGAATCAAAATTATATGCATACAATCAGTCAGGAAAATGGGGCTTTATGAACAACAATGGTGAAGGTGTTATAGAATGTAACTACGATTTTGTAACAGAATTTAATTCAAATGGTTTTGCAGGAATTAAGCAAAATGGAAAATGGGGAGTAATTAATGTTGATGGAGAAATTATAGTAGAACCTAAATATGAAATTAATTCAAATAGCCCTAATTTTATTGGAAAGTACTACGAGTTAGATAAGGGATATGGATATAACTATTACGTTTGTCAGTAATAGTTATTATAATAAACAAGCGATAAATTTTTATATAAGTTATAAATCATATAATAAATTATTAAATGAATGAAAAGTAAAGGAGTAAAGAAATGTATAAGGAATTAGGAATTAGTGATGATGTAGTAGAATTATCAAAAAAAGTTGAAAAAGATATTGAAGGAGTTTTTAAAGAAATTGATGAAGTGTGTGAGTACAATACTGCAAAAGTTTTAAAGGCATTTCAAAAATATAACATATCTGACATGCATTTTGGAACAACAACAGGTTATGGTTATGGTGATGTCGGAAGAGATACTGCAGAAAAAGTTTTTGCAGAAGTTTTAGGAGCAGAAGATTGTTTAGTTAGAAATCAATTTATTTCTGGAAGTCATGCTTTAACAGTAGCATTATTTGCATTTTTACGTCCTGGAGATACAATGCTTAGTATTTGTGGAAAACCATATGATACATTAGATAAGGTTATTGGAATTGAAGAAAATAACAGCTCTCTTAAATCTTTTGGAGTGAAATATGAACAAATAGATATGGTTGACAATGATTTTGATTACGAAAAAATTAAAGAAAGAGTTTCAAAAGGAAATGTGAAATTAATTGAAATTCAACGTTCAAGAGGCTATGCTACACGTAAGAGTATTACTTTAGACAAAATTGAAAAGGTTATAAAATTAATAAAAGAAAACAACAAAGATGTAATAATAATGATAGATAATTGCTATGGTGAGTTTGTAGAAAAATATGAACCTACAGCCATTGGTGCTGATGTTATTGTTGGTTCTTTAATTAAAAACCTAGGTGGAGGAATTGCAACTAATGGAGCTTATATTGCTGGAAGAAGTGATCTAGTTGAATTAGCAGCTGAAAGATTAACTGTTCCAGGTCAAGGTAAAGAAGTTGGACCTAGCCAAGGAGTGAATAGATCTATTTTACAAGGTTTATTTATGGCTCCAAGTGTTGTTAGAAGTAGTTTGAAAACTGCGGTTTTTGCTAGTAAGATGCTAGAAGATTTAGGATTTAAAACAGTTCCAAGATTTGATGAAAGAAGATCTGATATAGTTCAAACTATTGAATTTGGAAATGCAGACAGTGTTATAAAGTATTGCCAAGGAATACAAATGGGTTCTCCTGTTGATTCTAATTCTGTTCCAGAACCTTGGGATATGCCTGGTTATACAGATAAAGTAATTATGGCTGCAGGTGCTTTTACACAAGGGTCTTCTATTGAACTTTCTTGTGATGCACCTATTAGACCACCTTATATTGCATTTATGCAAGGTGGACTTACATATGAGTATGGTAAGTTTGGGGTTATGAGAGCTATTTCGAATTTATAGTCTCAGTATGGAAACGGAGAAGTTTAACCTTTCTTGCGCTATGGTTTAATAGAATAATTAAATTCGAAAGTGAAGGAGTGAGAGAAAATGAAAGTAGTTATTGTGGGCGGAGGGCCTGCGGGGATGATGGCTGGTATTTCTGCGGCAAGAAGCGGGAATGAAGTTGTTATTCTAGAAAAAATGAATATGTTTGGAAAGAAGCTTCTAATTACTGGTAAAGGAAGATGTAATATTACTAGTAGTTTGGATATGTCTGAATTTATTCAAAACATTCCAGGAAACGGAAGATTTCTATTTAGTTGTTTTGAACAGTTTACTAATAAAGATATAATTGATTTTATGGAAAAGCATGGAGTTAAAGTTAAAGAGGAAAGAGGCAATAGAATTTTTCCAGTTAGTGATAAATCAGTTGATGTTTTAAATGCTTTTTTAAGCGAGTTACGAAAATTAAATGTCAAATTAATTACATCTGCCAAAGTTGAAAGAATTATCACTAATCAAGTTGATAATGAATCAAAACTAAGAACTGTTGAAGGTGTAGAATTTATTAAAGATAGTAAAAAGTGTATAGAAAAAGCCGATAAAGTAATCATAGCAACTGGTGGAAATAGCTATCAAGCTACAGGTTCTACAGGGGATGGATATAAAATGGCAAGAGATTTAGGACACACAATAACTGATATAGTTCCTTCTTTGGTTCCTGTTGAATCTAATAATATAAGAGAAATTGAAAAAAATAATAAATGTGTTTATGAAAGTAAATATACAAATTCTCTAGAATTATGCAAAGCTTTACAAGGATTAAGCTTAAAAAATGTTCAAATAAAATTCGAAGATCTTGAAAAGAACAAGGCAATTTATGAAGATTTTGGAGAAATGATTTTTACTCATTTTGGTGTTTCTGGACCAACAATTTTAAGTGGTTCTGCTCATCTTTTAAGATATAAAAACATAAAAGAGTTATTAAAATGTGGAAAAGTTGTACTAAAAATTGATTTAAAACCAGCATTAAGTTTAGAAAAATTAGACAGCAGGGTTTTAAGAGATTTTGAAAAGGAAAAAAATAAGTGCTTTAAAAATTCTTTAGACGAATTATTACCTCAAAAATTAATTGAACCTGTTATTATTCTTTCAGGCATAGATGGAAATAAAAAGGTAAATGAGATTACAAAACAAGAAAGAGCTACATTGGTTAATTTGCTTAAGAATTTTACAGTTGTAATTAGTGACTTTAGACCAATTAATGAAGCAATTGTTACGTCAGGAGGAGTGTCTATCAAAGAGATAAATCCTAAAACTATGGAATCTAAATTGGTGAATGGATTGTTTTTAGCTGGCGAAGTTATTGATGTAGATGCTTATACTGGTGGATTCAATTTACAGATTGCATATTCTACAGGGTTTGTTGCTGGAAAATAAGAGCTTATTCTATTGAAAGGGGAAAAAAATGTTTTTTACGATAGAAGAGGAAAAATTAGAAGAAGAAATTGTTGAAAAGAAATCAAAATTCATAGGAACTTTATTTTATATAACAAGTGAAGAACAGGCTCAAGAAATCATAAAAAAAGTAAAAAAACAGTATTATGATGCTAGACACAATTGTTTTGCGTATAGAGTAATGACAGAAAATGGCGTAGTTGAAAGATTTAGTGATGATGGTGAACCAAGTGGAACTGCTGGTGGACCAATGCTTAATATTCTATCTAAAAATAATTTGTGTAACGTTCTTATAATTGTAACAAGATATTTTGGTGGAATACTACTTGGTACAGGAGGGTTAGTTAGAGCATATTCAGATGCTACAACAAAAGTTATTGAAAGTGCAACACTAGCAAATGAAACTATGGGCTTGGAAGTGGAAGTTGTTATAGATTATAATGGATTAGAATTGCTTAAATATTACTGCAAAAATAATAATATTAATATTGCTAATACTGTATATGAAGATAATATAAAATGCTATTTAGAAGTAACAAAAGAAGAACTTGATAATTTACTAGATAATAATAAGAATAATTGTAATATTATAGAATATAATGTTATCGAAACCAAAAACATAAGAAAAAAATGTTAACAATAATACACCATCTGGAAAAAATTTACAATAAATGGAAAAAATTTCCAAAAAGTATTGCAAATTTTCAAAACAAATAATATAATTTGAATTGTAAAATTTTTCCAATTTTACAAAATAATTAAACAGGAGGATGAAAAAAGGTGGATAACAAAATAACAGTATTAATAGCAGATGACAACAGAGATTTTGCTATGACATTATTAGGTTACTTAAAAGAGGAAAAAGATTTAGAAGTAGTAGGTGTAGCAAAAGATGGAGTTGAAGCATCAGAATTAATATCAATTACTAAACCAGATATAGCAATATTAGATGTTATAATGCCACATTTAGATGGACTAGGAGTTTTGGAAAAAATTAACGAATCACAAATGGAAAAGAAACCAATTTGCATAATGTTATCAGCAGTAGGACAAGAAAAAATCACACAAAAAGCAATAGACTTAGGAGCACAATATTACATAATTAAACCATTTGAAATAAATGTATTAATAAAAAGAATAAAAGAAATAAAAACATTCCAACCAACAGGCAACAAAATTAGTTTTATGAGCAAAGAGATTAGAGCACCTTATATTGAGATACAACAGGAGAAGAAAAATGCATCTGAAAATTTAGAAGCATTAGTTACGAACATTATTCATGAGGTTGGAGTACCAGCACATATTAAAGGATATCAATATTTAAGAGAAGCTATAATGATGGTGGTAAAAGATATTGATGTAATTAATCAAATTACAAAAATGTTATATCCAGAAATTGCAGCAAAATATCATACAACACCATCAAGAGTTGAACGTGCAATTCGTCACGCAATTGAAGTTGCTTGGGCACGTGGACAAATAGATACAGTTGAAAGTATATTTGGATATACAGTTTCTACTACAAAAGGCAAACCTACAAATTCAGAATTTATTGCTATGATAGCAGATAAATTAAGACTAGAATTGAAAACTGCATAAATATGAAAATCAGTATTGTAAATGATCGATTACAATACTGATTTTTTGTTAATAATTATAAATCATGTAGATAACTAAAGGCTATCAATGTACAATAATTCATATATAACAAGAATAAAAAATAAAAAAAAGAATACTCTAAAGTATAAGACAAGAATTTTAATTTGCTGGAGGGAGTATGCTAAAAAATACTATAGAATATAAACGCTTTGTATGGGAATTAAACAATATAATTAATGTACAATATAATATAAATACAACCATTATTTTTTTATGTATTGGTACAAATAGAATCATAGGAGATGCATTTGGACCGGTTGTTGGAACAGTTTTAAAAGATAATTTACCTAAGAATAATAATGTTCAGGTCTTGGGTGATTTAAAACAATGTATTACCTATGACAACATAAATAAAAATGTTCAGTTAATAACTTCTAATTATCAAGCAAATTTAATTATAGTTTTGGATTCCGCGTTATCATATAAAAATGACATAGGAAAAGTTTTTATCCAAAATAGGGGATTGAAATACGCGGAATCATTAGAAAAAAAGAATTCTGTGATAGGGAATATAAGCATAAAAGCAGTGGTCGGTGAAAACAAATTTAATAAACTTGATAATTTTCAAAATTTGAAAAATGTATCTGTAAAGCAAATTTATAATATGTGCAGTTTGGTTTCTAATGGAATCATAGATGTTATGAATAAAAAAGAAAAATATGGAAAAAATATCTATAAATAAATTCTTGAATTGAGGGGTAGGGATTAAGTTATGGATATTAATAAAATGAGAAATATAGTAATCTTAAAGGATTTACCATCTAATTTAGTGGAAGAGGCTTTTGTTGTTTTGAAAAATAATCAAAGAATAAAGAAATTTGAATATGCTGATAACAAATTTGAAAAATTTTCTTCTGATGTAGAAAACGAAGCAGATAGTTATGATGAATATATTGTAAAAGAAGCAGAATTGGTCGTATCAAATTATATCGGAAAAATGGAAGAACAAGATTTAACTGGAAATAAAGCAGAAAAAAATTTACAGAAAAAATATAAGTTAATGAAAACTTTTGCAATAATTTTTGGCATTTTTTCAATGTTTAGTTGTATGTATATTTTAAATTGAAATGCGTATGAATAAATAAATATAATAAACATATATATTAAGAAAGACAAGTATGAGAAATCATATATGTCTTTTTTATTTTTAGAAAGGATAATTCTAATACAAAGGAGAGTGATACATATGGAGAGAGTTAGCTCGCCAGAAGAAAGAATAAAAAGAGCAGAAGAAATATATTACAGAAGAAGAGCACAAGGTGTGCGAGTAAGCACAGCATCTGTAAACATAGGGAACACCAATAAGGTATCTCTTGGGAAAAAAATGATAGTTCAAATTATAGTAAGCATATTGATTTATAGCCTGTTTTGGACTTTAAAAAGCTATAAAAATGTATTTAGCGAAAATGTTATAAATCAAACAAAATCAGTTTTGAGCTATGATATAAATTTTCAAAATTTGTACAATCAGGGTAGGGAATATTTTGGCAGTCATTTTAATAATATTATAAAAACAAATAGTAATTCAAATGATGAAAAAAATAATGGAGACTCTGACAAAGAAATAGATAACTCAGCGGAAAACAATGCAGTTGAAGGTGATTCTAGTGTAAATAGTGAAGAAAATGTGGAAAACAATTCGGAAGATAATGTTCAGAATGATTCAAACAAAAATGATACAGCAAATGGTGAAAATGAAGGAATTGGAGGAGGATCAGATGTATCTATTAATACTGAAAATGATGGAACAATAAAAGCAAAATTGGATAATGAGAATAAATCACAAATGGAATTAGATGCAGAATATATAAAAAACAATTTCAACGTAATTAAACCAATAGAGGGAAAAATAACATCAGAGTTTGGAGAAAGGGAGCAAACAGAGATAATATCTGCATTCCATCAGGGTGTTGATATAGGTGCTCCAACAGGAACTGTAATTCATGCAGCTATGGAAGGAACAGTTGTTGCGGCTTCGTATGCTGGTGATTATGGTAACCATATAAAAATACAAAATGGTGAAGTTTTAAATGTTTATGCACATTGTAGTGAAATAAATGTAAATGTTGGTGATAATGTAATTCAGGGACAAGAAATTGGAAAAGTAGGAGCAACAGGAAAAGTTACAGGACCACATTTACATTTTGAATTTAGACGAGATGGGAGATATGTTAATCCTGAAATGATAATGAGTTTCTAATGAATAATGATTAGATAAGTGAAAGGTAGGAGTTATGCAAATAAAATTAGATTTGAAAATTTTTATATTCATAATAATTTTTTTGTTAACAAGGCAAATAGAGATTTATGGAATGCTTATGTTATTTGCATTTCTTCATGAATTAGGCCATTTATTGGCAGGAGTAGCATTAGGGTTCAGGCCTAAATCATTAAGAATAAATCCATTAGGATTATCAATAAGTTTTTGGATTAAGGCAGAAGATTATAATAAGAGAATATATAAAGGAAATTTATTAGCATTAAAAAAATTATTAATAGCAATGGCTGGACCAATGGTTAATTTTATGCTAGTCTTACTTTTTTCTACAACGGATTTTTGTAGTACAAATCAAGAATTGTTAATATATTCAAATGTTTTAATAGGTTTATTTAACCTAATTCCAATATATCCATTAGATGGAGGAAGAATATTAAAAAACATATTATATATTTGTACAGGATTGGAAGATACATATAGCTATATAAATTTGATTTCGTATATAAGTATAGTAATTTTAACAATGTTTTCTAGCATAATGGTTTTCTATTTACAAAATATTGCAGTATTGCTTATTATTGGGTATTTGTGGTATTTAGTTATTGCGGAAAATAGATTGTATAGACAGAGAATGAGAATTTATGAGGTACTAAATGGAAAATAAAAACGTCTAATTTTTATTAGACGTTTTTTATAATTCAATATTTAATAATTAGTCAACTTTGCTATGTTCATGTAATTCAGATGTACAGTGTGGACATCTTGTAGCTTCGATGTCGATTTCTGTTTTACAGAATGGGCATAATTTTGTTGTAGGATCAGCTTCTACAGCTTTTTTCTTACCAATAGTCATTAATTTATTAACTGATTTTAATAAAATGAATAAGATAAATGCCATAATTAAGAAATTAATAACAGCTGTTAGGAAGTGTCCATAATTTAAATATTGGTTATTCCAAATTTCAATAGAACCACCGATTTCAGCTCCACCAACTGAGTTGATTAATGGTTGGATAAAGTCAGCTGTTAAAGCGTCAACGATATCTTTGAAAGCAGCACCTATGATAACACCAACTGCTAAGTCCATTACATTTCCTCTTAAAATGAATTCTTTAAATTCCTTCATAAATCCTTTTAACATAGAAAATTCCTCCTTTTATGTTTCATATACTTTGAATATACTATAAATTGCGGATTTTGTCAAATTGTGTGTTAGGGTGATTGGGCTTTTCAAATTTCTTTAAATGTGATATATAATAGTAAAAATGATAATGGAATAATAGTCTTAGATAGAAAGGATAAATATGTATAAAGAAAAACAATTTAACAAAATAATAAAACAAATTTGTCAAGAAAAAAATATACAATACCAAGAATTGTCGGATGATTGGATAATAAAGCTAAAAAAGGAAAATAAAAATAGATTTTTAGTAGGATATAAGTTTGACTTAAACACGCAGGCAACAGCAGAAATATGTAATGATAAATTTGCATTATATGCAGTATTAGATTCTGAGGGAATACCAGTAATAAAATATAATATTTTATTTAAAAACGAAGAAGATAGGCTAAAAAAATATTTTGAAGAATACAATCAAAATGTCGTGTTAAAGCCAAATAATGGTACATGTGGGAATAATGTATTACATATTTGTGATTATAATGAATTGAAAGATGAATATAACAGACTAATAAGTAAGTGTTACAGCGTAGATATATGTCCATATTACGAAATTGAAAGTGAATATAGAGTAATATACTTGCCAGATAAGCAACATATTTATAAAAAGGTAAGACCAATTATAATTGGAGATGGAGTTCATACTGTTAAGGAATTGCTTATTGATTTTAATAGAGAGTATTTTAGTAAAGAGGAAAATTTAAAGAATGAGAGTATTTCTGCTGAATATATTCCTAAATTAGGTGAAATTGTAGAGTATGAATGGAGATTTAATCTTTCTAAAGGTGCTAAGATAGCTGATGTAGAAGATGAAGAGAAAGATGTTCTAATGGGCATAGTAAATAAGATTGTTGAAGTTATTGGAGTTAAATTTGTAAGCATAGATATTGTTAAGTTAGCTAATAATCAATATATGGTTATGGAAATTAATAGTGGAGTTATGATGGAAAATTTAATTAAATTGAAAGATGATGGAGAGAAAATTGCTAAGGAGTTATATGGAGAGGCAATTGATTTGATGTTTAGTTAATATATAATAATAAAGAAAATGGAGGCAATTATGGAAGAAATTGAATATTTAGATTTAGTAGATGCGAATGATAATATAATTGGAAAAGAAGATAGAAATGTAATTTATCAGAATAATTGGAGAAATTTTAGAGTTATAAATATAATGATATTCACAAGTGATAATAAAATAATAGTTCCAAAAAGAAGTGCAAACAGACGACTTTTTCCAAATTGCTATGATTGTTCAGTAGGAGGACATGTATCTTCAGGAGAGACGTATGAGCAAGCAGCATACAGAGAGCTTGAAGAAGAGCTTGGAATTACTGATGTGAAATTAGAAGAAATTGGGTATTTTAAGCCTTATGATATTAATACAAGTTCATTTTCTAAAATGTATAAGTTAGTATATGATGGAAAATTAAACTATGACAAAGATGGAATTCAAGAAATTTATTATATGAGTAAGAATGAAATAAGAAAGTTGATAGAAGAAGATCCAATGCAGTTTAAAGGAGACTATCCAAAATTCTTTAAGTGGTTGGATGAGAATGGTATGCTATAAATTAAATGTCAGAAAAGAAAAGAGGATATTGGTATGAATAATTCTAACTATTTACTAGAAAAAGCAAAAAAAGAAGGTATAGAGAAAAATGTTGTTGGAGCAATAATTGTAAACGAAGAAGGAAAAATACTTATAATGTCAAGAAAATTAGATGACTTTATGGGAGGCATTGATGAATTACCAAGCGGAAATATGGAATTAGGTGAAGATATACCAACAGCATTAGCAAGAGAGATAAAAGAAGAAACAAACTGTGAATTATTAGAAATTCTATACTTTATAGATAGTTTTGATTACAAATCTGGAAGTGGTAAAAAAGCAAGACAATATAATTTTGCTGTTAAAGTAAAAGAAACATGCAATATTATTTTAACAGAGCATGATGCATATGCATGGCAAACGGTTGAAGAAATAATAAATAATTCTAAAATAACTTCTGAAGTAAAGAAGATTATTCAAAAGTATGTTGAAATTAAGCAAGAAAATAATAATATAATAAAAAGCAGTTTACTAGATTAAATGAAGATGTAGAATATTATAAATTGTATGGTTATAAAATAATTGTAAAAAAAACAAGGAGAATTTAAAATGATAGAAGTATTTTTTGCAACAAAAAACAAAGATAAAATTATAAAAATGAGAAACAGATTAAAGGGATTAGACATAAAAGTAATAACTCCTTACGATATTAATGTAAATATTGAAATAGAGGAAAATGGAAGCAATGTTATTGAAAATGCAACATTAAAAGCAAGAGCGTATTTTGATAAAATAAAAATCCCAACAATAGCTACAGATTCATCATTGTATGTAGAAAAATTTGACGTTCAACCAGGACTTTTTATTAAAAGAATAAATGGAGTAACTTTAAATGATGATGAGCTAGAAGAACATTATATAAATGAGTTAAATAAAATTGGAGGTACTAGTAAAGCTTTTTATGTTACTGGATTAGTATTGGTGCAAGATGGCAAAGTAAATTCTATAGAAATAAAAGAAGATGAGTTTATATTTACATCAAATTTATGTAAGCATAACAGAAATTACGATCCTTTAAGTAGATTAGAGTATGACGAAAAAATTGGAAAATATTTTTGTGAATTGGATGAAATAGAGATGGATAAAAGAGGATATAATTTTGACAAAGAAGCTAGAGAATTTATTAAGAATAATATAATGTAAAATAATTATAATCATAAACCTTCTAAATTAAGCATAAAATTAAACAGCTTAATTTAGGAGGTTTTTATTTATGTTTTTAGTATTCAACAAACAAAAAATATATTCATACTTAGTTGCACTAAGCACAGTAGTTGCTTTATTCATAATAGCTGCAACATTTAGCAATAAATCAGGAGAATTGATTCAAACCATGTCGCAATCGAAATTAGTACCAATATATAATGTTCAAACAGAAGAGCCAAAGGTTGCGTTTACCATGAATTGCGCATGGAATGCAGATGACATAGATTCAATATTAGCAACATTAGAAAAACATAAAGTTCATATAACATTTTTCATGGTAGGAGATTGGGTCGATAAATATCCAGAAGCGGTAAAGAAAATTTCAGACGCAGGGCATGAAATTGCAAATCATTCAGATGGGCATAAGCATGTAAATGAATTAAGTCTTGAGGATAATGAAAAAGAGATTTCGGTGTGCTCGGATAAAATAAAAAAGATAACAGGAAAGCCAACAACTCTATACAGAGGACCATATGGAGAATATAACAACACCGTAATACAAGCAGCAGAAAATCAAAAACATATTACAATTCAATGGTCATTGGATACTTTAGATTATAAAGGAATAACAGGGGATGAAATGTGGAAAAGGCTTGATGAAAAGTTAAAAAATGGAGATATTATTCTTTCACACAATGGAACAGAACATACAGCGGATAGTTTAGATAAATTGCTCACAAATATTGAAAATAAAGGTTTAAAAGTTGTTACAGTTTCAGACTTGATTTTTAGTGATAATTACATTATTGATTCAAATGGAACTCAAAAGAAAAAATGAGACAAAAAAAGACCGTCCCAAAATGTCTCAAACGTCCTGAATAGAATTGTTCTTAACCGGACATAATAAACCCAAAAAGGAGAACTGCCAATGTTATTTATCGGTATTATCACAGATCAAAAAAGTGAAAATGATATTAAAAGATTATTAGCTAATAATAATTTCTTAACAGAAAATAATGTCATATTTATTAAAGAAAAGAATATAGATAATATAAAGAATGTTCATTTTGATACTGTGGTTATAAATAAAGAATTTGCCAAAATGGATGAGTTAAATAAGCTACTTGAGAATGCAAAAAACGTAATTGTAAATATGGATACAAATATAGATAATAAAGAATTAAATATTGTTAATTCAAATTTAATAACATATGGTTTCAATTCTAAGTCAAGTATTACAATATCAAGTGTAACAGATGATGATGTATTAATTTGTTTACAAAGAAATATATATAATAATTATGGAGAAATTGAAGTTCAAGAAATTAAAATTGAAAACAATCCAAATTATAGCATTTATGATTTAATTATAGTTTTAACTTTATTTTTGCTGTATTTACCAATGAAAGACAAGATTAACATAAATGGTATAAAATAAAAAATATTGAAAAATATAACTTTTTATGTAGACAAAACCAAAAAAATAGTGTATAATAAGAGATATGAATAAATAATTTTTACATTATGATTAAGAGATTAAATAAACAAATAAGGGGAGGAAATTGTTTTGAATACAAATTATTTAGAAAATAACCACTTAGTATTAGTGGGAAAGGTAACAAGCGATAAAAGATTTAGTCATGAAATTTACGGAGAAAAATTTTACATATTTGATTTAGCAGTTCCACGTTTAAGCGGAAATGCAGACATTATTCCAATAACTGTATCTGAAAGATTACTTTCAATTAATGATTTACAAATCGATTCAAAAATCACAGTTGAAGGTCAATTTAGATCATACAACAGTTATGAAAATGAAAGAAACAAATTAGTACTTACAGTTTTTGCTAAAGATATCAAATTTGTTGAAAATCAAGATGAAGAAATCGAAGTAAGTAAAGACGTAGTTTCAAATGAAGTTACTTTAAATGGTTATATTTGTAAGAAACCAATTTACAGACAAACACCATTTGGTAGAGAAATTTCAGATTTATTATTAGCAGTAAACAGAGCTTACAATAAATCAGACTACATACCATGTATAGCATGGGGAAGAAATGCTAGATTTTGTGAAAACATTCCAGTAGGAACAGAAGTTAAAGTAGTAGGTAGAGTTCAATCAAGAACATACGAGAAAAAATATGAAGATGGAACAGTTGAAACAAAAGTAGCATATGAAGTATCAGTTTCTAGCTTAGAAGTTGTAAATCAAGATGATGATACAAACGAAAGCAATACTCAAGAAACTGCAGAAGCAGCAATGTAACATATTTTAATTAATTGAATAACATATATATTAAGTACGTAAAAAAACGGTGCACAGTCTCGACGAAGTTTCAGACTGTGCACTGCTTTATTTTTTATTTTTAGGAATAATTATTTTATTTTTATCAGTTTTATTCTTTGGTTTTTCCACATCTAAATGTGATTTTACAGGTGATATATTTAATTTTCCATTTCCTTTAATAACTTCAATTTTTTTATTTTTATCATTTGCCATAATATCGCTCTCCTCTTCTCATTTTCTTTATATTAACATATTATAAAATTTTCTTCAAGATGGAAAACTGCTTTTTTTACCCAAATTTTGGGAACGGTTCTAATTATTCAATATAAGCAAGTTAGAATGTAGAATAATGTCTAGATTGAATAATTCTTGACAGATTTTATCAATAATGATTTAATATATCATATCAGAAAAGGAGAGAAGAATAATGGATTACAAGAAACAACAAGGTATTATAGAGTCAATCTTATTTGCTGCTGGAAGACAAGTTGATATAAAAGAGCTAATGTCAGCTACTGAACTTGGACATGATGAGCTAATAGGAATTATTGAATTAATGAAAAATGAATATAGTAATGAAAATAGAGGCATTGAAATTATAAAGGTAAATGATAGCTATCAATTATGTGCTAAGAAAGAAAACTATGACTATATTTACCCTGTGTTTGATAAAAGAAGTAAACCAAATTTATCACCTGCAGCTTTAGAGGTAATTTCAATCATTGCATATAATCCTAAAATAACCAGAGCAGAAATTGAAGCAATTCGTGGAGTTGGTTCTGATGGTAGCATTTACAAATTATTAGAATATGAGTTAATTCAAGAAGCAGGAAGAATGGATGCTCCAGGAAGACCTACTATGTATGAAACAAGTCCTAAATTTCTTAAAATGTTTGGTCTAAGCAGTTTGGATGAGTTACCAGAATTACCTAGATATAAGTTGGATGAGAATCAACAAATTGTTATTGATGAATATGTTGAAAATGTTCAAAAAAGTGATGATACAGATTCAGAAAACAGTGAAAATTCTGAAGAGAATATAGATGAAAATGAAACAAATAATATTGTAACAGACGAGGATAATAATTTATAAATGCTTTATGATAAATAATGGGAAAGATTAGATATAAGGAGAACCAAGAATGAAATACAAATGTGTGTAACATTTTTGGTTCTCCTTTCTAATTTTTACTTTTAAAATAAGCACAATCATTATTTTGCTTAAATGACTGTTTTCCTGTAGTGCTTAGAGTACATTTTCCATCTTTTTGATGAATGCAATTAGAATTACAATTGATTGTAGTCAATTTAATCACCTCGTAATAAAATTATTATGTGTGATTTTTGTAATATTATGTATTTTAGTGCTTAAAAATATAATAAATTTAAGAAAGTCTGAAACAAATTTTGAAAAACACTTGATTTTTTTTCCAACATATGTTAGTATTATAAATAGTCAATTTAATAAATGCATATAGGAGGTGCAATAAAAATGGCAAAATGTGAAATTTGTGGAAAAGAAAAAAATTGGGGAAATAAAATAAGCATTGCTCGTTCACACGTAAGTAGAAGAGCTTCAAGAACATTTTCTCCAAATTTAAGATCAATAAAAGCTGATGTAAATGGTGAAGTTAAAAGAATTCATGTATGTGCAAAATGTTTACGTTCAGGAAAAGTTAAAAGAGCTTAATTTTATAGTAAATTGGGTTAAATTAGAAATCTTTTGGAAGATTTTTAATGTAACCCAATTTATTTTTTTGGCTAAAAGGAGAAATTTGATGTCAAATCGCTCTGTCACAAATTGACATCAAATTCCTCCATTTAGGACCATATTTGTTTACTATGTAATTAATCCTTAATGCCAAAAATTAACTTTACAATTCCTCTCAAACATTTGGGAACCTTTTTTACAACAATAGTCATATTTTAACACTCTCCTTTGTTCAGCAAGTTAGCCATACGAGACCAACTATGCAAATTACAATACCTATGGCAAAAAGCCAACCAGTAAGAGGAAGTAACAATACCAGTAAGATTCCAAGACCTAATCCAATTAAACATACCCCTAAAGTTTTTTTAAATAAACCAAACATAATATATTACCTCCTTTTTTATATAATATTTTATTTTAAAAAAAGTGTTACATAAAATTGTTTAGAGGTAGAGCAAAAAAGAATTATTAAAAAAGTATTTGCCAAATTCAAATTATATGATATTATGAATTAAATAAAATATTGTAAAATAAAAGCAAAAGTTAAAAATAATGTAAAAAATAAGGAGAAAATGCTATGAAACATGGAATTGAAAATGAATTTGAAAAGCCTAAGAAACATACGGCAATAAAAGTATTTGCTATATTAATAATATTAGCAATTCTTGCAACAGGAGTTGCGTTTGTAATTAAATTTGGTCCAAATTATATTAATCATGACATAACAGATAGGACAAACCTTGTTATTAATTATTCAAATGTAACAGGAAGAATGAAGCAAGGTTTAATTATTGATGATAATGATGTTGTCTATTTATCAATGGAAGATATAAAGAATTATTATGATAAACATATTTATTATGATAAGCAATATAATCAAATAGTTACATCATCTGAAACCAAATTAGCAGTTTTGGAAATAGGAAAAAATAAAATGACTGTAAATGGAAAATCTATTGATATAAAAGGATGCGCAACAATAGAAGATGGAAATTATTATTTACCTATTTCTGAAATGGAAGATGTATATAACATAAAAATAACAAGAGCTGATAACAAAGTAATAATAGAGTCTTTAGATAGAAAATTAACAACTGCAACTACAAAAAAGAAAGTTGATGTAAAAAGTAAACCAACAATTTTTTCGAGAACAATAGAGAAAATAGAAGAAAATGATAGATTAGTAATGGCTGAAACAGAACAAAATTCTGCTCCAAAAGGTTGGGCAAGAGTTCGTACATCAAATGGAAATCTTGGATATGTGGAAGAAAAAAATTTAAACGGAAAAAAAGTTGAGAGAGAAGATTATGTTCAAGAAAAACAAATAAAAGGAAAAGTAAGTTTAGCATGGGAATATTTCTCAGAATATGCTAAGGCACCTGATAATACTGGCGTAAAATATGATGGGGTAAATGTTGTTTCACCATCGTTCTTCCACTTGAATTTAGAGGATTTGAAAAAAGAAAAACTAACAACATTTGACGTACTTTCATTAGCAAAATTTGTAGAAAATGTTGGAGATGAAGGTGTTAAATATATAGAGTGGGCACATAGCAATAATTATAAGGTTTGGCCAAAAGTTTCAAATGAAACTCTATCAACTACAATAGATGAGTTTTCTTATATTATAAATGATTATAAATTACGTGAGATAATGATAAATGATATTTTGAAATATGTTGATAAATATAATTTAGATGGAATAAATTTAGATTTCGAATACATGTATAAAAATGATAGTCAAGCATTCTCAAAATTTATAATTGAATTAGCACCACAACTACGTGCTAAAGGAGTATGTTTATCAGTAGATGTAACAGCTCCAAATGGAGGAGATAATTGGTCATTATGTTATGACAGAAACTTAATAGGTGAGGTCGCTGATTATGTAGTATTTATGGGATATGATCAATACGGAACAACTGTAATAGGAACAACATCAGGATATAATTGGTTAGAATCTAGCATAAATAATTTCTTGGGATATGAAGCAGTTCCACCAGAAAAATTAATATTAGGATTACCTTTTTATACTAAATTATGGCAAACTAAAGATGGTGAAACAATAAAAGGTTCTGTTGTTACAATGAACAATGTAGCAAACTCAATTCCTGCTTCAGCATCAAAGGAATGGCAAGAAAATTTAAAACAATACTATGTTGAATATTCTCAAGGAGCATATGTTTATAAAATGTGGGTAGAAGATGAAGAATCATTTGCCGAAAAATTGAAATTGATTGATAAAAATGGATTAGCAGGTGCTGCTTATTGGAGAAAAGGATTTGAATCTGAAGGAGTTTGGAAACTTATTAGAAATGCTTTAGATATTTAGATTTTTATCTTAGAGAAAATTGAATAAAAAAAGATCACCAACATAAAATGATAAAAAACATTTATGTTGGTGATTTTTATGCTTGAGAAAATTATAGGTTATGTTAGAAAAGATAATAGACAATACGAAAGCACAAAAGAAAAAATTTATAAGGTTATCAGAAAAATTTTTTTGAAAGTAAAAGCTGAATACATAGATAATGATGTTGTATTGTTAATACCAAACTATAAAAACTACAGTGGCTTGATATTAGGAATAATCTCAAAACAAATAAGAAGAAAGATAGATAGAATAGGAGTTAATGAATTAGTTTTTGAAGAAAATTTAGATTTAGTAAAAAATAAATTTAATATGTATTGTAAATCTAATGGAAAAATAATCATGAAAAAAAGTTTGATTAAAATATTTGAATACATATTTAGATTAAATAATGTAAATATCAATTTAGAAAATGTATATATTTTAGTTAATGAATATAATAAGCAAAATACATATATAATAAATGAACTTATTGAAAAATTCAAAACAGTTAATATAATTACAGAGAATATAAAAAGATATAAAAGAATGGAAAATTACTGGTATAGCAAAGGTGTACTTATTACAGTTTCAAATAACAGGAGAAAAAGTTTAAGAAATGCAAAGTATATTATTAACATTGATTTTGACAAAAATAAAATATTGATGTATAATATTAATTCGAACTCTATAATAATTAATTTAATAGATGAATTTATCAGTATTAAATCAAATTTTAATGGCGTTTTAATAAATAATATAGAATTGAAAATTGATTCAAATAAAGAATGTTTCATAAATGAGTTCTACGGGAATATTAATAAAAAAATATTTCTTGAAACGATTATAAAAAAGAATGATAAAAGGCTTGAATATATTAATGAAATTAATCAAGAATATAATGTTAAAATCTCTGGATTAATTGGGGTTAGAGGAATATTAGAAAACAATGAATTTTTAGTATAAAGTATTGACAAAAAGCTAAAACTGATTTAATATATTGGAGTAACTTAATCGAACATTTTAACATAAAGGAGGGAAAAAAGTTGGGAGATAAAGAAGTAATATTAACTCAAGAAGGATTTGAAAACTTAGAAAAAGAATTAGAATATTTAAAAACAGAAAAAAGAGCTGAAATAGCTGAAAGAATTAAAGTAGCTTTAGGATTTGGAGATTTATCAGAAAATTCAGAGTATGATGAAGCTAAAAGTGCACAAGCCGCTAATGAAGATAAAATTGCTGAATTAGAAAACAAAGTTAGATATGCTAAAATTATAGATGACACTGAAATAGATACAAAAACTGTTCAAGTAGGTAATACTGTTAAATTATGGGATGAAGAGTTTGACGAAGAAGTTGTATACACAATAGTAGGTTCTACAGAAGCAGATTTGTTACAAAACAGAATATCAAATGAATCTCCAATTGGTATGGCATTACTTGGAGCTAAGAAAAATGAAATAGTTGAAGTTCAAGCACCTGTAGGAGTTAGCAAATATAAAATATTATCAATAACAAAATAAAAACTCGGAGTTAAGTTCCGAGTTTTTTAAATTTTTAAAGCACTTTCCAAGGCAATGGTAATCATATCATTTAAAGATTTTTCTCTTTCATCGGCAGAAATTTCTTGCTTTTTATAATGTGAATCGACAACTGTAAGCAAGCATGCTGCTTTCTTGTTTAAATATTTTGCAGTATAGAATAATGCAAATGATTCCATTTCAGCAGCTGTTATACTAACATCTTTAGGTAATCTATTTAATAGAATATTAATGTCTTCAATGTAATAATCAAAACATTCACTGCATAGTACGTTTGCAGGTATGCAATTTATATTTTTTTCGTTAGCAGTTTCTTTTAGAATACAATTCAAAGATTCATCAGCCTGGGTTAGATGGCAGTCTTTATTATTTAATGCTTTTGCAAAATTTCCTTCGGTATAACTCTTTTCAACTAAAATTGTATCAAACAAATTCAAATCTTCAGCATAAGCTCCACAAGATCCTATTCTAATTATAGTATCAACATCATAAAATTTATATAATTCGTAACAATAAATTCCCATGCTAGGCATTCCCATACCAGAGGCAAATACTGTAATTTCCCTGCCTTTGTAAGTTCCTGTATATGCAAGCATGTTTCGAACAGAATTTACTAACCTTGCATTTTCTAAAAAATTTTCAGCAATATATTTTGCTCTTAATGGGTCTCCAGGACATAGAACTATTTTGGCTATGTCTTCTTTTTTTGAACTAATATGTGGTGTCATAATAAATCCTCCTTTGTGTTTTATGATGTGATTGTATAGTTTGTTTTTTTAAATGTCAATGATAATTGAAAAGATTACAGAAAGAAAAATTTATATCAAACCATTGAAAATTAAAAGAATAAATGTTAGAATGGCTAAAAAGTGTGTATTTTATGATAAAAAATGAAATGGGGGAATTAAAATAGATACTGGTAAAATGGAACAAGCGTTGTATGTAATTGATTTAACAATTGCAGAAACAATAAAGAATAGTGGTTTACTAAGTTATTCAGAATTACGCAACAAGGTATTAAAGCTTAAAGAAGAAAAAATGAAAATTTATAAGAACGATGAAGAAGTTATAAACAAGGTTTTAAATGAATATTCAAGTAAAATAACAAAATAATTGGAGGCAAAAATGGCAAATCAAAACGAAAAAAATTTAAATGGAAATAATTTAATAGGCGTTGAGTATGATATGGATAAAAAAGATTTCCAAAGATGTTTAGTAGCTGCGGAAATATCAACATTTGTTGATGCTCAAGGAGTAAATAAACCAAAATCAATATTTACAGTTGCACAACCTGGAGCTGGGAAAACTGCACTAAAAAGCTATATTATAAATGAAGCTCAAAAGAATGATGATTTTTTAAAATTTATTGAGTTTAATCCAGATGAAATATCAACTCACCATAAATATTATTCTGAAATAATAGAAAAATATCCAGATAATTCTCATCAAATTCTACAAAGATTTACAAGAATAGCTTTAGATGAATATTTAAGACAAAGAGCTGTTGAAATGCGTTGTAACATAATGCAAGAAGGAACTTTTGGTAGTACTGAAGGGTATATCAATATTTTAGATTTTCAAAAAAACGGTGGAAATGCAGAGATTGGTGAAGTTCAGAAAAATGGAAAGAGAAAAATTAAACATGTCAATGGAAATTACGAAATCGAAATAAACTTAATGGCAGTTAATAGATATGAAAGTCTTTTGTCTTGTTTTGAAAGAGAGCAAGATTTTGCTGAAATGAAATTACCACCAAGAGCGGTAACAATAGAAAATCATGATAGAGCATATAATAAAATGTTAGAAACAGTTGCAATAGTTGAAAGAGAAAAATTATTTGATAAAATGAGAGTGTTTAAAAGAGGATATGTTGAATCTAAACCAGAGCTAATATATATTGCTGGTGATAATAGATTTCCATCAGTTGTAGATGCAATAAAAAGTGAAAGAGATAAACAGCAAAGAGAATTATTTAATAATCCAGATCAATACATAAAAAGAATGGAAAACTTGAATAAGAGAGCAAAAGAGTATAATAACAGCTCATTAATTCGAAGATTGGATAATTTAAATAATACCTTTACAAAAGAGTTAAATCAGTATAATAATTGTATAGAGAAATAAATTAAAAGGAGGATAATATGCATTTTTATAATGAAATAAATGAAATAGCAAGTAAAAAGGATGTGTGTTTATTTATTGATATGGATGGTGTAATTGCTGCTTATGCAATTGGAAAAAATCCATATGATTTTGTTAATAAAAGACCACTTACACAAAATATAAAGAATATTGAAGAAGTTACAAAAATTCCAAATGTAGAACTTCATATTTTATCTATTTGTAGAGAGAATACGCAAGTAGATGATAAAAACGTTTGGTTAGATAAATATGCACCATTTTTCAAAAAAGAAAATAGAGAGATAATCTCAAGAGAAAGCAAAGATTGGGTAAATGCAAAAGATATCAAGTTTGAATTCTTAAAAAATTATAATACAGAAAAACAAATTGTTTTAGTTGATGATGATAACGAGATTTTGAAGTATATTCATGGAAATTTGACTAATGTTATTGTGATGCAAGATTCTGAATTAGTGGATTAGAATTGATAAAATTTGCAATTTTCAACACTTTGTGTTACAATATTAAAATCACATTATATAAAGGAGGGTTTCTAAAATATGAAACCAAATGGTACAGACGAAATTCGGGATATTCTCAACATGCTGTCAAAAGTAGATAAAATGACGCAGATTGATGAGAGCCTTATTGAAGCAGGAATTATCTTAAAGTCATTTATCTATGAGGACGAAGAGTGTACAGTGTCACTGCTTATGCTTTCTCCAGGAGCAAGAATTAAAGAACATAAACATGTTTTTGATTCTGAAACATACTTTATTTTTAAAGATAAGAAAATGTGTGTATGTGAGAGTGGAGAGACTCACAGTTTGGAAAATCCGTATACAGATTGGATGCCTGTGCTTTCAGTCAAATACAAAACGTGATGAAAAAATCACCTGCATAACTGCAGGTGATTTTTTATTTTAATAATTATAAAGTGTAGTTGCAATAGAGGATAATTGTGAAAATTATGTGAATTTTCATAAAATATATTGACTTTTAAAAAATATGGGTGTAAATTATTAGCAGTCTAAGAAATAGACTGCTAATAATTTTGTCATAAAATAATCACAACAGTCATATAATATAATGTTGTAATTAGGTTCAAAAAAGAAGGAGGTAATTTTAATGTTAAAACCATTATTAGACAGAGTTGTAGTAAAGATGAAAGAAGCTGAAGAAACAACTAAAAGTGGAATCATATTAACTGCAAATAGTAAAGAAAAGCCACAAATTGCTGAAGTTCTAGAAGTAGGACCAGGTGGGCAAGTAGATGGTAATGAAGTTAAAATGTACATAAAAAAAGGAGATAAAGTTGTTCTTAATAAATATGCGGGAACGGAGATTAAATACGAAGGTGAAGATTTAATTATTGTAAAGCAAAGTGATATATTGGCTATTGTGGAATAAGGTAAAATTTTAATCTGCTCTTTTAAAGTTATGTAACCATTACGGGATATATAACTTTAATGAGTTTCGCCCCAACTGCGAACTAAGAGTAAGAATCTTTCGTGCAAGATTAGGTGTGTTGATTTGGGTTTTGATGACTTTTGCACGAAATCTTCTAACTCTTACTAGCTTGTCGGTCCCCACCTTGACTCCACTTCATTAAAGTTATATATCCCGTAATGGTTACATAACTTTAAAAGAGCAGATAAAAATTTCTTGAAATAAAAAGGAGGAATTAAAATGTCTAAGGAAATAAAATTTGGTGAAGAGGCCAGAAAAAAATTGCTAGATGGTGTTAATCAATTGGCAGATACAGTAAAGGTAACATTAGGTCCAAAAGGAAGAAATGTTGTTTTAGATAAGTCATTTGGTGCACCTTTAATTACAAATGATGGTGTTACAATTGCTAAAGAAATTGAATTAGATGATCCATTTGAAAACATGGGTGCACGTTTAGTTAAAGAAGTTTCAACAAAAACAAATGACGTTGCGGGTGATGGAACAACAACAGCAACAGTTTTAGCTCAAAGTATGATTAAAGAAGGTGTAAAAAATGTGGCTGCTGGTGGAGATCCAATGGCTATAAAAAGAGGTATTGATAAAGCTGTAACTGCTGCAGTTGAGGCTTTAAGAAAAAATAGTTCAGAAGTAAATGGCAAGGAAGATATTGCAAGGGTTGCAAGCATTTCAGCTAATAATGAAGAGATTGGAAAATTAATTTCAGAGGCAATGGAAAAGGTTTCAAAAGATGGTGTTATAACTATTGAAGAATCTAAAACATCAAATACTGAATTAAATATTGTTGAAGGAATGCAGTTTGATAGAGGATATGTATCACCATACATGGTTACTGATACAGAAAAAATGGAAGCTGTTGTTGATAATCCATATATTTTAATAACTGATAAAAAGATTAGTAATATACAAGAAATCTTACCATTATTAGAATTATTAATGCAATCATCAGGAAAGTTAGTAATTGTTTGCGATGATATTGAAGGTGAGGCATTATCTACATTAGTTCTAAATAAACTAAGAGGAGTTCTAAATGTAGTTGCTGTAAAAGCTCCAGGCTTCGGTGATAAAAGAAAAGCAATGCTTCAAGATTTAGCAATTCTAACAGGAGGAGAAGTTATTACAACTGATTTAGGGTTAGAATTAAAAAATACAACAATTGAACAATTAGGAAGAGCAAAACAAGTAAAGGTTTCTAAAGAAAACACAATTGTTGTAGATGGAATGGGAGATAAAGATAAAATTGCAGAGAGAGTTGCTCAAATTAAAGCTCAAATCTCCGATGAATTAAGTGAATTTGAAAAAGAAAATTTACAAGAAAGACTTGCTAAAATTGCAGGAGGAGTTGCTGTAATTGGAGTTGGTGCAGCTACAGAAGTTGAAATGAAGGATAAAAAATTGCGCATTGAAGATGCATTATCTGCAACAAGGGCAGCTGTAGAAGAAGGAATAGTTGCAGGTGGAGGAACAGCTTTTGTAAATGTTATTCCTGCTGTTGAGGCAATTTTAACAGATTTAAAAGATGATGAGAAAATTGGTGCAAAAATAGTTCTAAAAGCATTGGAAGAACCAGTGAAACAAATTGCAGTAAATGCAGGATTAGAACCAGCTGTAATACTTGAAAAAGTAAAACAAAGTCCAATTGGAACAGGATTTAATGCACAAGATGAAGTATATGTTGACATGAAAAAGGCAGGAATAGTCGATCCAACAAAAGTTTCAAGAAGTGCATTACAAAATGCTGCATCTATTGCTTCAATGGTATTAACAACTGAAAGCATAGTTACTGATAAGAAAGAAAAAAATAGCTGTCATTGCGGAAATTCACAAGATGAAGCAGCAGCTATGGGAGGAATGTACTAAAAATAATTTTATATATTTTATATACAACTATTGACAACTAAATGAATAATGTTGTATCATACCACTATGATAGATTTAAAAAAAACACCCTAAAAAGCGTTTTGTTTTAAATCTATTTTTTTATGTTTATAAAT
>CAMUZC010000008.1 GCA_947165105.1 uncultured Lachnospiraceae bacterium
ATGATGGACTGCAAAAAAGTTTTAACAGAAACAGACGGAGATATGGAAAAAGCAATTGAATTATTACGTGAAAGAGGAATTGCTAAAGCTGCTAAAAAATCAAGCAGAGTTGCAGCTGAAGGTTTAGTTGCAGCATATGTTTCAGAAGACGGAAAAGTTGGAGCAGTTGTTGAAGTAAATGCTGAAACAGACTTCGTTGGTAAAAACGAAGAATTTAGAAACTTCGTAAATGATGTTGCAAAACAAATCGTTGAAAAAAATCCTGCAAATGTAGAAGATTTATTAGGACAAGAATCAATTGCAGAAGCTGGAAAAACAGTACAAGAAGTTTTAACAAATAAAATTGCTACAATTGGTGAAAATATGTCTATAAGAAGATTTGAAAGATTTGAATCAAATGGTATAGTAGGAAGCTATATTCATGGTGAAGGAAAAATAGGTGTTTTAGTAGATATGGAAAATGCAACACCAGAATTAGCAAAAGACATTTGTTTACAAATTGCTGCTGCTAAACCAGAATTCTTAAATAGAGAATCAGTTACACCTGAAAGAGTAGCTAAAGAAATGGAAATATTAAAAGCACAAGCTATGAATGAAGGAAAACCAGCTGAAATAGCTGAAAAAATGGTTCAAGGTAGAATTAATAAATTCTATGGAGAAATTTGTTTATTAGAACAAGAATTTGTTAAAGATCCAGATATGAAAATTAACAAATTATTAGAATCTAAAGGAGCAAAAATCAACAGTTTTGCAAGATTAGAAAAAGGTGAAGGAATCGAAAAAGTAGAAGAAAACTTTGCTGAAGAAGTTGCAAAACAAATAAAAATGTAATTTATTTATAATAATTTATGACCGGCGAAAGTTGGAGATTATGCAAACAGGGGAGAGCCAAACTGCGCACTCCACTTCATGTCAATATATTAAATCTGTTTGCATATTCTCCAACTTTTGCTTATTCTACTATTATAAAAATACATTTCCAAAATAATTAAAATGAGGTAATATATGGAAAAGATAAAAAAAGTTAGTGTGTATTTATGGGCAGTTGTTTTAGTTCTTGTTGATCAGGTTACAAAGCTTGCTATTATTAATAATATAAAAGATAAATCTATTACTATTATAAAAGGTATTTTAAATTTTACATATTGTGAGAATAAAGGGGTGGCTTTTAGTATAGGAAATGGCCATGTTCCTGTGTTTATTGTGGTTAATTTGATTATCATTTGTGGATTAACAGTGTATTATGAAAAGAATAAAGATGAGTTCAAAGGCTTTTTAAGTAAAATATTTTTTACAATGGTAATTGCTGGTGGTGTAAGTAATTTATTTGATAGAATTATTAGAGGGTTTGTTATTGATTTTGTAGATGTTAGTGATTTCTTTAATTTTGCAATTTTTAATGTTGCTGATATTTTTATTGTCATTGGTATTATTGGATTGGCTTTAAATTTTATATTCCAAGGAATTAAAATTTCTAAGAAATAAGCATTTTTTTAGTTATAGAAAATCGATAAAAGGAGGGAAATTGAATGGATAAATTAATAGTTAATGCAGAATCTGTTGGGGAAAGATTGGATGCTTACATAGCTTCTAAATTAAATAGTATATCAAGAACTAATGTTAAGAGGTTGGTTGAAGATGGAAACATAGTTGTCAATGGTAGAGTACAAAAGGTATCATATAAAGTTCAAGAAAATGACGAAATTAATGTAGAAATACCTGAAGCAAAAGAATTAGACATACAGGCCGAGAATATTCCAATTGAGGTTATCTATGAAGATTCTGATATAATTGTGGTAAATAAACCAAAAGGGTTGGTTGTTCATCCTGCTAATGGAAATTGGGATGGTACATTGGTAAATGCTATTATGGCTATATGTAAAGATAGTTTATCTGGAATTGGTGGAGAAATTAGACCGGGAATTGTTCATAGATTGGATAAAGATACATCAGGGTTGTTGATTATAGCTAAGAATGATAAAGCACATTTGAATATGAGTGAACAAATAAAAAATAGAGAGGTTAAAAAGATATACTATGCTTTAGTAAGGGGTGTAATACCTGAAAATGAAGCAACAATAAACATGCCTATAGGAAGAAGCACTAAGGATAGAAAGAAAATGGCTGTAACTAAAGATGGCAAAGAGGCAATTACACATTTTAAAGTTATTGAAAGATTTCCAAAATATACTTTACTAGAAGTCAAAATTGATACTGGTAGAACACATCAAATAAGAGTTCATCTAAGCGAAATTGGATATCCTGTCGTAGGGGATGAGGTATACTCAAATGGGAAAAATGAATTTGGAGTTCATGGACAATTATTACATGCTAAAAGCTTGGATTTTAAACATCCGATTACAGAGAAACAAATGCATTTAGAAGCTGAGCTTCCTGAAGAGTTTTCAAATGTATTAAAAAGATTGAGGGGATAGTATGGAAGAAATGAGATTGCAAAAGTTTTTAGCTAACAGTGGAATTTGTTCGAGAAGAAATGCAGAAAAACTAATACTTGAAGGTAAAGTTAGCGTAAATGGAAGAATAGTGACGGAACTAGGAACTAAAGTAAATCCTGAAAAAGATATTGTTACATATAATGGAAATGAAGTAAAACAAGAAGAAAAACACTTTTACATATTGTTAAATAAGCCAGTTGGGTACGTTACAACTGTTAAAGAACAGTTTGGAAGACCTACTGTAATAGATTTGGTAAAAGGTATAGATGCTAAATTAGTACCAGTAGGAAGACTTGATATGTACACATCAGGAGCACTTATTTTAACTAATGATGGAGACTTTGTATATAAAGTTACCCATCCGAAAAATGAGGTTGAAAAGACTTATAATGCGACTGTTAAAGGAATTGTTAGCAATGAAGATGTTATAAAGCTTAAAAATGGGGTAGAAATTGAAGACTATGTTTCTGGAAAAGCTAAGGTTAAGATATTAAAAACGGATGAACAGAAAAAGATTTCAAGAATTCAAATTACAATTCATGAAGGAAAAAATAGAGAAGTTAGAAAAATGTGTGAAGCAGTCGGAAAACCTGTTATATCATTACATAGGTCAAAAATAGGAAATATCGAAGTTAAAAATTTAAAAATAGGAACATGGAGATACTTAAGTGACAAAGAGGTAAATTCATTGGTAAAATAAGAGAAAATGTCCAATGCTGTGAAAAAAACGGCATATATGCGGATGTGTCCTTGATTGTATAGAAATTTTTTCAAAATCTATTGTAAAAAAAACGCATTAATTATATAATGAAGAAAACTAAGGAAAAAGGGGTGTACCAATGGAATACCAAAGATTTATGCCAGAAGGATGGAGTATAAGCGAATTTGATTTAACAAAAGATCAACTAACTAATGCAATATCTACAGGTGAAATTTTGCAAGCAAAAGTAAATAAATGTGATGCAAATTATAATTTATATGTGGATTTAGGAAATAATTTAACAGGTGTAATACCAAGAGAAGAAGTAGAAGCGGTTAATATTGATGAAACAGGATTTCCAAAACCAAATATTTGTACAAGTAAAGTAAATAGATATGTTCAATTTAAAGTTAAAGATATAGATTCAAAAAATAATTATATTTTATCAAGAAAATCAGTTGGTAAGGATGCTTTAAATTGGATTACGACTGAATTACAAGAAGGTATGGTTGTAAACGGAATTGTAAAAAGTATGCAACCATATGGTGTTTTTGTAGAAATAGGTGGAGGAATTGTGGGGTTATTACATATAGAGGATATTTCGATTGCAAGAATAAAAACTCCAGCCGAGAGATTAAAAATAGGGCAAAAAATTAATGTAATGATAAAATGTATAGATAGAAAGCTTGAAAGAGTAATTTTAACATATAAAGAGCTATTGGGAACTTGGGAGGATAATGTTAAAGATTTTAGTGAAGGCGAAACTGTTACAGGAATTGCAAGAGAAACTGAAAAGTCTAAAAACGGAATCTTTGTAGAATTAAAACCAAACTTGGTTGGAATGGCTGAATATAAAGATGGAATAGAATATGGACAAAATGTGGATGTTTATATCAAAAAAATTATTCCAGATAAGAAAAAAATAAAATTACTTTTTGTATAATATTTTTATAAAAATTGTTTATGTATATATTAAAAATTATTTTTAATATATTTTATAAAATTTTAAATTAAAATTTTAGGAGGTTTAAGTTATGGTAAACGATAATGAAATCAAAGCTACAGTATCACCATTTGCTATCAGAGAAGGTGAAATAAAAACATTTGATGGTAAAGATGGTTATGTATCAATGAATCAAATAGTACATAAGATAAACATAGGTCATATTAATGATATTCATTTTGAAATTTTAGATTTAGTAAATGAATTTGAATTTATCACATCTAGACAATTATTTCAACTATTAGAATGGAAAGGAATAGAAGTTAAATCTCAAGATAAATTAAATAATAAATTAGATCAATTAGTACGTTCTAAAATATTAACAAGATATTATTTTAATTCAGAAGATGGTAAAGGTATTTATAGAATTTATTGTATGGAAAAAATGGGAAAATACTTATTAACATCAAGAGAGAAAGAGTGCAAATGGCAACCAAGTGATAATGCTAAGCCGGTTCCAATGATTAAGAAACGTTTAGCAGGAAATCAAACAATTATTGCATATTTAAGAAAAGTTAAAGCTTTTGATAGCTATGTTGCAAAACCAAGTTTAACAGCAAAAGTTGCTGGTAAAACATTTAAAGCAACAGGAGGAAGTATTAAACTAACAAAAGCTTCAAAATCAATAGATTTTGTTTTTGAAGTTATAAGAAGGGAAGATGACTGGAAGAAAAAATTAGTTGATAAAATGAGATTATATAAGGACTTCTATGATAATTTTGTTCCAGGTGATTCAGGATTCCATAACCTTCCACAATTAATTATTATTTGTGAAGATGATAAACACATAGCAGAAACATTTAAAGAGATAGTAATGAATAAAGTGGAAATAGATAAAATTAAATTATATTTTACTACAGATTTACGTCAAAATGAAGAAAGCTTAGATAAAACTTTAGTTGGATTTAAAGTTGATGAGAAAAGTGGAAAATATAAGATGGAAGCTGTTCAAGTTAAATTATTAGGTATGTAGTTATAAAGTGAACTAAATATAATTTTAATATAGAAAAATACCATCTAGACTTATAAAGTTTAGATGGTATTTTTTTATTGTTTTCTATTAATGTTTATATTGTTTTTTACAACAGCATCTTCGATATCTGTTTCGAAAACTGAATCTGTATAATCTGTTCTGATAGGGTCTAATTCTAATTCTGTTTCATCATCTTCTGAGAAACTATTAAGTATAGGCTTTTTCTTGAATTTATTAAATTTGCTTGATGATTCTCCATCTGGAGTACCTGAAGCGTTATTTGAAAACTTAGTAAAGTTAAACTTCTTAACATCATGTTTTTCTTTATATTTTGCTTCAACGAAATCTAGGTTACCAATACCGTTTTCATATTTTCCGCCATCACCCATAATCTTGTATAAACATTGTTTGAATTTAGTACTTTGAACTTTTCCAGGTTTGTATCTAATATCTGGACCATATGCTATAGAACCTTTTGTGTCATAAGCATCTTTAGCAAAATCGTAACTTCTAGATTTTTCTCTCCATTTTTTCTCTTCACCAATTTCTTTACTCCACCATTCATTATCTTCTGGAGTGTTATTTCCGAAAACAACTTTGTTTGCACAGTTTGCGATAATTGTGTTTCTGTAACGTTTGTTTTCTACATTTAATTGGTCTAAGTTTTGTGCAGATATAACAGTACCAATTCTATACTTTCTGTACATTGTAAATATTGCTTCTGTTTGAGCACATATGAAATCTGGGAATTCATCTATATATAAGAAGTGAGGGATACGTGTGTTTTCATTTCCTGGTCTTCTTAATACAGCATATTGCATTGATAATATGAAGAATAAACCGAATGCTTTATGAGCAGATGCTCCTAAATCTCCACGTCTTGTACATAGTAATGTTACTTCACCATTAGCTAATGCATCATCAAAATTAATATTGTTTGTTCTATTACATAATATATTTCTTATACCTGGATAACGTAGTAAGTTATCTAATAATGTACTTGCTGAATATACATATTTTTCTGTGTTTTCTCTTCCTGCACCTTTAGAATAGAAATTCTTTTTAAAGTAAGAAAGTAGTATAGCGTATTTTTTAGCAAGTTCTTCATCTTGTTGAAGTTCTCTACACATATACTCAACAAGGTTGAAATCGTTTAACATGCTTAACATATCTTCAAGTGTTGGTAATTCACCATCATGCATTCTTGGATACATTTCTTTTAATAATATTGATAAGTTTTCTATTACTTGATATGAGTATGTATTTTCATAAGCTACATCTACAGATGAACCTGCACCATGTGCTAATCCTTTTAAAACAGTTGAAATAGCAACTGCTGTTTGCATAGGATCTTCATATGCAAATGGGTTTAATCCAGGAGAATCTGGACTTTTTGGATCAACAAGATTTACTTTTATTTTGTATGCTTTTGCGATATTTAATATATGAGAAGTTGATTCAAAATCAGGAGCAATATAAGTAATACCTAAATTTCTGTATGTAACATTATCTGATGAGATATTATAAATCATTTTCTTCATATATGATTGGAATATACGTACTTTTGATTCTTTTGGCTTAATCATATTTAAGTTAAAGTTATTATTTATATAATCATTATCATAAGGACATGTTAATGATGCAATTCCAGTTTTTAATGTAACAAATGCTAATTCTTTACTTGTTTCTCTATATTGATATTTTTTGTCAATGTCTCTTGCTATCATAGGTTCGAATATTAATGAAGTTTTTCCAGAACCTGAAACACCAACTACTAACATTGATTCAAAACGTTTTTTCTCAGAAATTTTTACTGTTTTTCCAGTTCTACTATCTACACATAATTGTATTTCACAAGTATGTGGACCAATATCTGTTTTCTTAGGTGCTAGACTGATACCTTTATATTCGTAAATACCTTCAAGTTTTGCAGATGTATCATTAATATCAGTGTAAATTAATTTAAATATAACTCCAGCAGACATTAATGGTAAGTATAAAGCAGTCCAACAAAATGCAGGTTTTATTAAATGACTAAATTCTGTAGCAAGTTTTGGATAATGTGGAAGTGAAAGTAATAATGACCATCCTGCAGCATTAAGAAATTGAGTAAGCATTGAGATTACTAATATATATAATGCAACAATGTAAGTGTATAAGAATGACACTTTCATTTTTTGAGATTTAACAAACTTAGAACTACATGAAAATAGGAACGCGAATACAGGACAAGCAAATGCTAAAGTATATTGTATAGGGTTCCAATAACTAGATGGTAATCCAGTAAATATCATGATTAATAAATCTACAAATCTATCTACAACTAAATATATAGTTATTAATGTTAAAATATATGTGAAAAATGTGTTTCTATCTGTTTTTAGTTTCTTTAATAATTTATCTAATAATTTCAAAATTTTCACCACTTTCATACGAAAATCATATACATATATTATCCTACAAAATTGGGAAAAAATCAAGAGTTTTGGGGAAATTTGACAAACTTTTTGATTGAAAACAGAAATCCTAAAATGAGAATAGATATAATTTCAAAATTAAAAAAAGAGAACTAAATGTCTAAGTCATAAGTCTAATAAATAAAATGAGTAAAAATACTTGAAAAATATGAATAATATTAATATAATTTAATAGATTGAAATAAAGGGAAAAGAAAGGAAATATAATGATAGCGAATAATAGTGGAACAAGAAAAACGGTAAAAAAAGAGAGCTTTATGCAAGGAGTACTTGCATTAATGTTCTCACAAGTATTTATAAAATTATTAGGATATATATATAGATGTTATTTAACGAATAAACAGGGATTTGGAGATTCAGGAAATGCGATTTATAGTGCGGGCTACAATATTTATGCATTGCTACTTACCATTTCATCGATAGGAGTACCAAATGCGGTTTCAAAATTGATTTCCGAGAGGGTAACATTGGGAGATTCTAAGGGAGCTCATAGAATATTCAAAATTGCAATTGCAACATTTTCTGTTATTGGTTTAATTGGAACTTTATTTTTGTTTTTAGGAGCAAAATCAATAGCGGGAATGATGAGAACACCTGAGGCAGAAATGGTTTTAGTCGTATTATCACCATCACTATTTTTTGTTGCAGTATGTTCAGTGTTTAGAGGTTTTTTTAATGGTCAATCTAAAATAAAAGTTACAGCAAACTCACAATCACTTGAGCAGGTATTTAAAACAGTTTTTACAATTGTTATTGTTGAATTAGTTTTTGTTTTTTCTGGTGCGAATACACCGATTATGGCAGCAGGTGCGACAGTTGCAACAACTTTATCAACTATGATGAGTTTCTTCTATTTATATACATATTATAGATTTCATAGAAGAGAAAAGTTAGTTAATGGGCCTGTACTTAAAAACTCACCTATTGCTAACAAGAGTATGCTACAAATTGTAAAAGCAATTTTATGGGTTTCTATACCAATGTCTTTAAGTGCAATTTTAACAACATTAAATAAAAATATAGATTCTTTTACTGTTATGAATTTACTACAAAGATTTTTAACGTATGATGAGGCTAAAGTTCAATATGGAATATTAAGTGGAAAAGTAGAGCTTTTAACAAGTTTACCATTAGCATTTAATGTTGCGTTTGCAACAGCATTAGTACCAGCAATTACATCAGCAAAAGCAAATGGTGATATTCAAAAAGGCGTTAAAAGAATAAAATTCTCATTATTAACTACAATTGTTATAGTATTGCCATGCGTTGTTGGTATGGTTGTATTTGCGGATCCAATTCTAAAATTATTATTCCCTAATGCACCACAAGGGGCTTTTATAATGCAAGTATGTGTTCTTGCAACAATATTTACAGCAATGGAACAAACAATAAATGGAGCTTTGCAAGGACTAGGAAAAATATTTGTTCCAGCTGCAGCATTAACAATAGGTGTTTTACTAAAATTAATTTTGAATCTAATTTTAGTACCAATTCCAACAGACGTTTTTCCATTAGGAGGAGCTGTGGGAGCAGCATTTGCTACAGATGTATGTCATTTTACTGCATTTTGGATCGTATTTACGGTTTTGAAAAAAACTATAAGAATGAAAACAAGTTTCTTGAGATTAATTGCTAAGCCATTAATTGCTTCAGGAATGATGGCAGTTGTTTCATATGGAGTATTTATACTATTGAAGAGTATAATAGCTGTTAAATTGGCTACAATAATAGCATTAATTGTAGCAGTTATTGCATATTTATTATCTATATTAATATTAAAAGTTTTCAGTAAAGAAGACATATTAATGTTGCCATATGGACAAAAGATTTTTGCAATTTTAGTAAGATTTGGAATATATAAGCAAAAATAAAGTAAAAAAAAGAAGGAATTTATATAACTTTGGCGAATAATGATAATAGTAGCGGGAGAAAACAAGCTACATATAACTTATAGGAGGTAATGTATAATGAACAAATCTGATTTAATCGCGGCTATCGCTGCTAAAACAGGAGAAACAAAGAAAAGTGCTGAAGCATCAGTAAACGCATTTGTAGAGGTTGTTACAAAAGCATTAACAAAAGGAGACAAAGTTCAATTAGTAGGATTTGGTTCTTTTGAAGTAAGAAAAAGAGCAGCTAGAAAAGGAAGAAACCCACAAACTAAAGAAGAAATAAAAATACCAGCATCTAAAGCTCCAGTTTTCAAAGCAGGAAAAGCTTTAAAAGATGTTGTTAACAAAAAATAGTTTATAATGAAATTTATATATAATATGAATTCATATAAAAGATATAGTCGCGTGTCGGCTATATCTTTTTTAAATTTTTTTTAAATAGGTATTGACAAATTGTGGAATAGCATATATAATAAGTCTTGTCGTAAGGACAAATACCAGTTCATTATAAATATGAAACATGCAGATGTGGCGGAACTGGTAGACGCACAGGACTTAAAATCCTGCGGTTGAATAAACCGTGCCGGTTCGATTCCGGCCATCTGCACCAAAGACCAGTATTTTATATACTGGTCTTTATTTTTTTATAAAAATAATATTTATAAATTTTTGTCAAAAAATGTTGAAAAAAATACACACATATGCTACTATTGAATTGTATAAAAATCTATAAATAATAGGGGAGGAAAAAGACATGGTAAAAAACAGAAATATAGTATTACAAATAGTATTAAGCTTAGTAACATGTGGAATTTATGGAATTTACTGGTTCATCACATTAACAGATGATGCTGCAAGAAAAGCTGACGATCCAAACTTCAGTGGTGTTAAAGCTTTCTTATTATCATTTATTACATGTGGAATCTATGGTATTTACTGGTACTATAAAATGGGTAAAACTTTAAAAGCTGCTGGTGATAAAAACGGTGTTGCTATTGAAGATAACTCAGTTTTATACTTAATACTTGGAATATTCGGTCTAGGAATAGTAGGTTACTGCTTAATGCAAAGTGACTTAAATAAAATGGCTGATGTTCAAGCTTAATTTATGAAAAGAAAAGATTATATAATAATTATAATCGTTGTAACTGTAATGGCAATACTAGTTCTAATGGAACGTATTGCCATTCCTTGTATATTTCATAAAGTTACAGGATTATATTGCCCAGGTTGTGGAATAACAAGAGCGATAAGGACAGGGCTAAAGGGAAATATTAACGAATCTTTCCATAATAATGTATTATTATATACTGTAATTCCCATATTAGGTATAAACGAAGTTATTTATAGATTAACTAATAGGAAATATAAAAAAGCGTATAATTTTATACTAATATTATTATTGATAAGTGCGGGTGTCTTTGCAATTTTAAGAAATATACCTCAATTTTCGTTTTTAGCACCTATAGAATATTAGTAATAAATAAAGGATGTGCAAAGATGTTTGATAATTGGAATGATTTAGAAAAATCAATAAAGGATTGCAAAAAATGTCAATTATGTACAAATAGAACAAATATTGTTTTCGGAGATGGAAATAAACAGGCAGAAGTAATGTTTATTGGTGAAGGTCCAGGTGCAGATGAAGATAGTCAAGGAATTCCGTTTGTTGGAAAAGCTGGTCAACTTATGAATAAAGCTTTTGTTGGAATAGGAATTAATAGAGAAAATGTTTATATAGCTAACATTGTAAAATGTCGTCCACCTTCAAATAGAGTCCCTCATGAAGATGAAGCTAATGCGTGTTTAGATTATTTGAGAAATCAAGTGATTTTGGTAAAACCAAAAATTATAGTACTTTTAGGAAGTACTGCTTTAAAAAATATTTTGGGAAAAGAATTTAGTATAACATCTGCAAGAGGCAAGTGGATTGAAAGAAAAGGAATTATGTACATGCCAACATGGCATCCAGCAGCATTACTTAGAGATGAATCAAAAAAAATTGAATTTTGGCAGGATTTAAATTTAGTTAAGGATATGATAAAGTGTATTGAATAGAAAGGAAATGAAAATATGATATTTGGAAAAACGCTAATAACAAAAAAGGTTAAAATTGGTGGAATGAGTTGTAATCACTGCAAATCAAGAGTAGAAAAAGCTTTTTTGGATTTGAAAGATGTAAAATCAATAGAAGTTGATTTGGAGAATAAAATTGCAACTATTGTACTAAAAAAACAACTAAGTAATGATATCATAAAAACTACTATTGAAGATTTAGGTTTTATTTTTGATGGAATGCAAGAATAAGGTAAGTAGTTATTCAAATAATAAGACTATGAGATTATAGTAAAGGTGGTGGCTTAATTTGGATAAAACTATTACTCAGATAGCAGAGAAAATAAAGAAAAATAATGGATGCTTATATCTTGTGGGCGGAGCTGTAAGAGATGAAATCCTTGGAATAGAAAGTCATGATGAAGATTATTGTGTTGTAGGATTATCAAATAATCAGTTTTTAAATTTATTTCCAGAGGCTATTTCTAGAGGGAAGTCTTTTGAGGTTTATGACATGTATGGTAAAGAATTTGCTCTTGCAAGATTAGAGAAAAAAATAGGAAAAGGTCATAAACAATTTGAAGTAGTTACTAACCCAAATATTACTATAGAAGATGATTTAAAAAGGAGAGATTTAACAATAAATTCTATCGCTAAGAATGTTTTAACTAGTGAAATAATTGATCCTTTTAATGGTAAAAAAGATTTGAAAAATGGGATTATTAGAGCAACTTCAGAATGTTTTGCCGAGGATCCTTTAAGAGTTTACAGAGCAGCTAGATTTGCGTGTAAATATAATTTTAAAGTTGAGCCTAAAACACTAGAATTAATGAAATCATTAAAATCTGAATTACAGGATTTATCTGCTGAGAGGGTTTTTGATGAAATGAGAAAGGCTCTACAATGCAGTCAGCCATCGATATTTTTTAAGGTGTTAAAACAAGCTGATGTATTAGATATACATTTTATTGAATTATACAAATTGATAGGAGCTTTGCAACCTGAAAAATATCATCCAGAAGGAGATAGCTTTAATCATACAATGCTTGCAGTTGATATGTGTGCAACTATTACAAATGATGAAAAAATAAGGTTTGCTACTTTGGTACATGATTTAGGGAAAGGAGTTACACCGAAAGAAATGTATCCACATCACTATGGACATGACGAAAAAGGTGTAGCAGAGGTTTCAAAATTCTGTAAAAGATTGAAAATGCCTAATGATTGGAAAGAATATGGGAAAGTAGCAGCAAAAGAACATATGAAAGGTGGAATCTTTTATAAAATGACACCAGCTAAGCAGGTGGATTTTATTGAAAGAGTTAACAAATCAAAAATAGGCTTAAAAGGACTTGAAATAGTCGTTGAATCTGATAGAAATTGTCGTGGAACTGCAAAGGATAAAATTGAATTTGCTAAATTGGGAGAAAAAATAATAAGACAAGTGAATGGCGATAATGTAAAAGATGAATATGGAATTGAAGAAGGCATTAAATTAAAACAAAAAATGCATCAATTACGTATTGAATTAATAAAACAGATGGAGGTCAAATAAGAGTTATTTTAAGCAGAATGTAGATAAAAAAACGATGAAAAAAACACTAAAAATATAAAAAATGATTAGCAAAATTTGACTTTTTTTGAAATATATTGTATTATAGATAGGTAACTTTTTATATATAACTATTTTTTAAATAGTATGGGAGGAATAATAAAATGGGAGAAGTTATTGTTATAACATCAGGTAAAGGTGGAGTAGGAAAGACAACTACAACAGCAAATTTAGGCGCTGCACTAGCTTTATGTGGAAAAAAAGTTGTATTAGTAGATACTGATATCGGATTAAGAAACCTAGATGTGGTAATGGGATTAGAAAATAGAATAGTATATGATATAGTAGACGTTGTTGAAGAAAAATGTAAATTAAAACAAGCATTAATAAAGGACAAACGTTTTGATGATTTATTCTTATTACCAGCTGCTCAAACAAGAGATAAAAGTGCTGTAAATGAAGAGCAAATGAGAGATTTAACAAGTAAATTAAAAGAAGAATTTGATTACATTATAGTAGATTGTCCTGCTGGAATTGAGCAAGGGTTTAAAAATGCTATAGCAGGTGCTAATAGAGCAATTGTTGTAACAACAGCAGAAATTTCCTCTATTAGAGATGCTGATAGAATAATAGGATTATTAGAAGCTGCAGAAATTAAGAATCCAGAATTAGTAATAAACCGTTTAAGACCTAGTATGGTAAAAAGAGGGGAAATGATGGATGTAGAAGATATAGTTGACTTACTTTCTATTGAGTTAATTGGAGTTGTTCCAGATGATGAATACATAATTACTCAAACTAATAAAGGAGAACCAGCTGTATCAAATAAAAAAGCTCCTTCTGGAAAATGTTACATGGAAATAGCAAGAAGAATTTTAGGTGAAAATTTAGATGTAACTATTCCTGGTAGAGATGAAGGAATCTTCTCTAAAATATTTGGTATTTTTAGAAGAAAATAGTTACTATTTTTGGAGGTATTGAAAATGTTAGAAAATTTTACAACATTTCTTAAGAAAAAAGGAAAAAAAGAACCATCAGATAAATCTAAAAATGCAGCTAAAGAAAGATTACATTTAGTTTTAATGCAAGATAGAGCAAATGTTTCAGCAGATTTCCTTGAAATGATGAAAATGGAAATTGTTGATGTTATAAAAAAATATATAGATGTTGATGAAACAGATATGGATGTAAAATTGGAAAATAGAGTAAATGAAGATGGTACATCAGGTGCACCAGCTTTATACGCTAATATACCAATTGTTGGTATTAATGAAGAAAAGAAAAAAGAAAGCAATGAAATAACAAAGGCTAAACAAGCCGAATTAGAGCAAGAACAAAAAGTTGAAGAAAAGAAAGAAATAAAAAAAGTTAAAACTCCAGCAAAAAAATCTGTTTCAGCAAAAAAATCAACAGAAAAAAGCGAAGAAAAAGTCAAAAAGGTTGCAGCTAAACGTGGTAGAAAACCTAAAGCAGAGAAAGAAGCTGCTGAAAAAGCTGCCGAAAAAAAGATTGAAGAAAAAGCATAAAGATTTATATTAATAAATTTAAGATAGAAGATATAAAAATATCTTCTATTTTTTTCCTTTTGGTTCCATTTTTGTGGAAAATAGGGTATAATAGTGAAAGATAAATTTTTAAGTTAAGGAGATAGCATTGAATAAAAAATTATTAAAAAATATAGAATGGTCTATTTTGATTTGTGTAGTAATTTTAATAGCAATAGGTTGTGTGGCTCTTTATTCTGCTACACAAAGTACAGAACATGATGAATTAATAAAGCAGTTAGTATGGTTAGGAGTGAGTATTCCAATTGTTATAGGAATTATTTCAATCGATTATGAAGTTATAATAAAGTTTGCTCCAGTGGGGTATGGCATTATATTAGCTTTACTGGTAGGTGTTTTATTTACTAATCCAATAAATGGAGCTTCAAGTTGGTTTATTATGGGACCTGTTTCTGTTCAGCCTGCAGAATTTGCTAAGATATTTGTTGTTTTAACTCTAGCTTTAGCAATTTCAAAAGTTCAGCAAAATGGAAAGAGTGAAATTAGTAAACCTCAAAAACTATTATTGTGTTTATTAGTAGTAGCTATACCTGTTGTTTTAATTACAAGACAACCAGATTATGGTACTGCCATTGCATTTGTTATTGCAACAATATTTATGCTTTTTGCATCTGGAATAAATAAAAAATATATTTTGGCAACATTACTTTTGATTGTTATTGCAGTTCCTTTATTATATTTATATGTTTTACCAAGTCATGCAAAAACAAGAATAGACGTGTTTCTTAACCCAGATTTAGATCCAAGAGGGTCAGGATATAATATCATTCAATCAAAATTAGCAATTGGTTCAGGCCAACTTTTGGGGATGGGAGTTAAACAGGGGAATCAAACACAATTAGGGTATTTGTATCCTAAAACTACGGATTTTATTTTCTCAGTAATTGGAGAAGAAATGGGATTTGTAATAGCAGGTTTAGTTATTGTATTATATGTGGTTCTTATTACCAAAATTATTTATATTGCTAAGACTGCAAAGGACGATAAAGGTTCTTACGTAGCTATTGGTATAGCTGGTATATTTGTGTTTCATATGGTTGAGAACATTGGCATGACTATGGGGTTGTTGCCTATTACTGGTGTGCCTCTTCCTTTTGTTAGTTATGGTGGAAGTTCATTACTTACTAACTTAATTTTAGTTGCGATTGTTTTAAATATTAGTGGAAGAAGGAAGAAGTCTTTGTTTATTGAGTGAGTTAGCCGGCAAAAAAAGCGAAAAAAGTCGGCAGACTAAATATGTTAACGCTTCGTTCGTTTACTGGCGTTATGATTTGAGAAAAAGACTTACTTGGAGAAGGAGAAAAAGATGGAAAGTTATATTAAGAAATTGAAGATTGGGGACGTGGAGTTAGCTAATAACGTGTTATTAGCTCCTATGGCTGGAATTACTGATAGAGCTTTTAGGCTTGTTTGTGAGGAATTTGGCCCAGGGCTTGTGTGCACAGAGATGGTCAGCGGTAAAGGGCTGTTTTATGATGATAAAAAAACATCTATGCTTCTTAATATGGATGGGGAGAAAAGGCCAATTGCAGCCCAAATTTTTGGTAATGATGTAGAATCTATGAAGTATGCAGCTAAATATGTTAGTAAAATTGCTGATATTGTGGATATTAATATGGGGTGTCCTGCTCCAAAAGTAGTAAAAAATGGTGACGGTAGTAAGTTATTGCTTAATCTTCCTTTGATTGAAGAAATTGTAACAGAGGTTGTCAAAGCTTCAGAAGTTCCAGTTACCGTTAAAATAAGAAAAGGCTGGGATTCAAATAGTGTTGTTGCTGTTGAAGCAGCCAAAATTATCGAAAAGGCTGGCGCATCTGCAATAACAGTTCATGGAAGGACTAGAGCTGAGTTTTATTCTGGTGTAGCTGATTGGGAAATCATTAAACAAGTAAAAGAAAGTGTTAATATACCTGTTATTGGAAATGGTGATATTAAATCAAAAGAAGATGCAAAACGTATTTTTGAAATGACAGGTGTTGATGGAATTATGATTGGTAGAGCCTCTCTTGGAAATCCATGGATTTTTAATGAAATAATTAATGGTGAAGATTCTAATAATATTTCAAACGAAGAAAAACTTCGAGTAATACTAAAACACATCGATTTAGAAATTCAAGAAAAAGGTGAAATTACAGGAATAAGAGAGATGAGAAAACATATTGGATGGTACATAAAAAATGGAAAAGATGCTTCTAAGTTTAGAGCAAAGGCTAATTTAATTGAAGATAGACAAGAGCTAGAGGCTTGTTTGAGGGAATATTTTAGTTAAATGTGAATAATATTTTGAAGAATAGATTTATAGTCTATTCTTTTTTTTGTTAGGAGGGGAGTTATGAAAAATAATAAAAAGATTTATATTTTAATTATTGGTATTGTTGTAATTGGAATTGGAATTTTTTCAATTTTTAAGTTTTTAAATTATAAAAATACTAAAATGGGAAATAATATAGTTGATAAAACTTTAATGGAAATTGAAGATTATATTTTAAATATTAGCTCATATGATGCTGAAATTGAAGTAGCTGTTGAGAGCAATAAAAATACTAATAAATATATTATTAAACAAAAATACGCTAGTCCAAATTTTGCTAGTCAAGAAGTGGTTGAGCCTAAAAATATTGAAGGATTAACAATAAAATTTGACGGTAATAATTTAGAAATTTCGAATTCTAAATTGAGTTTAAATACTATATATGAAAACTATAATTATATAGCAGATAATGTTTTATGGCTTAGTGATTTTATTGAGAATTATAAAAATAATGGTGGAATAATTAATGAAAAAGATGGGATTATAGTAATGGAGACAAAAAAAGATAATAATAAATATTCAGTAACTGAAAAATTATATATTGATAGAAATGCTAATAAAATTACCAAATTAATTATTGAGGATGAGAACAAGAAAAATAGAATTTACATAACATATAATAAGATAGAAATTGGTAGTTTGAATAAAGAAGAGGTATTAGCATTTAAGTTAGAAAAATTAATTGCAAAAGATATATAGAGTAAAAGAGAACCAAAGGAAAACTACATTTTTATCTGTCTAATATTTAAATATATAAATTGATATTGTTTTATTTAGAGAATTAGTAGGAGTGATTAAAATGATAGTTAAAAGAGGAGATATGTTTTATGCAGATTTAAGTCCTGTTGTTGGTTCTGAGCAAGGTGGAATTCGTCCAGTTGTAATTATTCAAAATGATGTAGGGAATCGTCATAGTCCTACTGTAATTGCAGCTGCTATTACATCTCAAACAGGTAAGAATAAATTGCCAACTCATATTGAAATTGGTTCAGAGAATAATGGATTGAAGGCTGATTCTATTGTACTTACAGAGCAGATTCGTACTATAGATAAGAGTAGATTAAAGGAGAAGATTGGGCATATTGATGACGCTGTAGTTATGGGAAAGATTAATAATGCATTGGGTGTGAGCTTTGGATTGTAAAATAGATTTTGGGGACGATTCTGATTTAGAATCGTCCCCAAAAAATTTGTTATGGTTGTTCACCTAAAGTTAGGTTTATTTCTTTGTATTCTTTGTCTCTAAATACTTTTAAAACTATAGTATCTCCAATTTTGTGAGTATTTTTTATTTCGTTTAGTTCATCCATTGTTTTAATTTGCTTTCCGTCTATTTCTGTTATTATGTCATATGATTTTAGACCGGCTTTTTCTGCTGCAGAGAATTGTTCTACAGAAATTATATAAATTCCCTCTACTAATTCGTATTTTTTTGCAGTTTCTTCATCTACATCTCTTCCAGAGATACCTATATAAGGTCTTTTTACTTTTCCATTTGAAATTAATTGTTCGTATATTGTTTTAGTTGAGTTAATTGGAATTGCAAAGCCTATTCCTTCGACTCCACTTCCTGAAAGTTTTAAAGTGTTGATACCTATTACTTCACCTTTTGAATTTATTAATGCTCCACCACTGTTTCCAGAGTTTATTGCTGCATCTGTCTGTATAACTGTATAATTTTTTCCATCTGAAGTAATTGTTCTTGATGTTGCACTTATTATTCCAGCTGTAACTGTGCTTTCCATTCCTAAAGGACTGCCAATAGCCATTGAAAATTCACCTACTTGAAGTGAATCTGAATCTCCAAGTGTAGCTGCTGGTAAGTTATTTTTATCTATTTTTATTACTGCTAAATCTGTTGTTTCATCTTTTCCAATTATTTTGGCTTCATATTCAGTTTCATCATTATATAGTTTTACTGTAATTTTATTTGCTTCACTTACTTGATAAAAAGAATAGTTAGAAGATGTGTTTACAACATGGTTATTTGTTAAAATATATCCGTCTTCACTTATTATAACTCCAGAACCTGTTGCAGTTCCTGTTGCTTGCATTGTGTATCCATAATATGGTGAATTTACAGTATATTGAACAGTTATACCAACAATAGATGGAAGTACCTTGTTAGCAGCAAATATACTTGTATCTGAATAGTTCTCTAAGGAAACAAGATTTGTATTTGAAACTGTTGTCGTATCAGTATTGTTATCTTTATTTGAAGTTGTTGACGTTTCAGTAGCAGGATTGTCAACTTTTACATAATCTTTTAGTTTTTCTTTTACCAAAGGAACATGTATGCATAATCCTATTACAAGTGTTGTACCTAAAATTCCTGAAATAAAAGGTACAAATATACCTTTAAAAAAGCCTATTCTAGGTTTCCTTTCTGATGATTTTGAATCAATGGCTTTAAAAAATTCATTATTATCCATAAAAATCAATCCTTTCTAAAATAATTAAACATCCATATTTCTATTATGTATTTTAAATATATAATAACTCAATTTATTATTATAATACAATAATTTTGTGAATTTTTTGTGAAAAATTAATTAAAAAAATTTAAAAGTTTGCAATCTGAATAAATATATAATATAATCCAGACAATGGAGGAGATGCAAAATGAATAGAGAAGAAGGAAAAAGTACTATAAAACTAATCATAGCAATTGCAGTAATTATAGCTGTTGTTTTAGTAGGTGTAAAATTTGCAATGGATTTCTTTAAAAAGGAGAATATAAAAAATACTCAGGCGGATTTGTTGTTGGTTAAGGCTAAAATTGAAATTCTTAAAGGAAATTACGACATGAATAAAGATGAAAATCCTTTGCAAGGATATCAATTAACTCAAATTCCTGAGAACATTAACATAAATGAGTTCCTTGATAAACATGTTATTGGTGAAGATGAATATGAGAAATATTATGTGTTAGATAACCGGTAGTTTGGAAAAACTAGAACTTCAAGATTTAGTAAAGAAATATAAGGGATATTTTATCGTCAATTATGATAATTTTGAAGTTATATATACCGAAGGATATGAAAATGAAAATGGTATGTGGTGTTATAAAATATCTGATTTAAAAAAATTACCAGAAAGTAGTAAACCAAGTCAAATAAATTCTGAAGAACAAGCAGAGTCAGGACAATCTGAAGAAAATAATGAAACTGAGGAAAAAACAGAAGAATAGGGAGAATTAAAATGAAAGAAAAAGAGCTATTAAGATTACAAGAATTAAAAAAAATGGAAGAAGATATATATTCACAAGGTAAAATAGATTATATATGTGGAATTGATGAAGCAGGACGCGGACCATTAGCTGGACCAGTTGTTGTGGCAAGCGTAATTATGCCAAGAGATTCTATGATTGAAGGTGTTAATGATTCTAAAAAGGTTTCTGAGAAGAAAAGGGAAAAGTTGTACGATGAAATTATAGAAAATGCAATTAGTTATAGTGTTGGGATAGTTGATCAAAAAGAGATTGATAGAGTAAATATTTTAAATGCTACCAAAGCTGGATTAACTGAATCAATAAAGGGATTAAAAGTTAAGCCAGATATTATTTTAGTAGATGCTTTAAAAGGTATTGATACTTGTCAGATCCCATATGAGTCAATTATAAAGGGGGATGCTAAGTGTTATTCAATTGCTGCAGCTTCAATTATTGCAAAAGTGACAAGGGATAGAATTATGAGACAATGGCATGAAATTTATCCAGAGTATAACTTTATTCAACATAAAGGGTATGGTACGGCTGCTCATATTGCTGCTATTAAGGAGTATGGGTTGTGTCCGTTGCATAGACGTAGTTTTGTTAAAAATATAATTAATTTGGATTAATGTGTTATTTAGGTTCGTTACCGAAAGAAAGAGTTTATTAATTTTTGTGGAGGTTTTTGAGTGAATATTTTAGATATTATAGAGAAAAAGAGAGATAAGTTAGAATTGAGCAATGAGGAAATTAGATTTTTTGTTGATGGATACACAAATGGAACTGTGACGGATTATCAGGCGGCTGCTTTGGTTATGGCTATTTATTTGAATGGGATGAGCTATGAGGAGATTACTGCGTTAACTTTAGCTATGGCTGAATCAGGTGAGGTTTTGGATTTATCTAAATTGGGAGAAAATGTTGTAGATAAGCATAGTACTGGTGGAATTGGCGATAAAATCACTTTGATTTTGATGCCAATTGTTGCAGCTTTAGGTGTTCCTGTTGCCAAGATGTCTGGTAGGGGGTTAGGTTTTACAGGAGGAACTGTGGATAAATTGGAGTCTATTCCGGGGTATAATACACAAATTTCTGTAGATGAATTGATTGAAAATGTTAAAAAAATTGGTATTTGTTTAATGGGACAGACTTTGAATTTAGCACCTGCTGATAAGAAAATTTATAGTTTAAGAGATTCTATTAATTGTGTTGAAAATATTCCACTTATTGCATCTAGTATAATGAGTAAGAAAATTGCATCTGGTGCTAATAAAATTGTTTTAGAGGTAACTGTTGGAAATGGCGCATTTATGAAAAATATTGAAGATGCAAGAAAACTATCTAAAACAATGATTAATATAGGAAAGTTAGCAGGAAAAGAAACGGTTTGTGTTTTAACAAATATGGATGAGCCATTAGGATATTCTATCGGTAACACTCTTGAAGTAATTGAAGCCGTTGAAGCTCTTCAAGGAGAGATGGATGAAGATGTAAAACAAGTTGTTTTAGAATTAGGAAGCTACATGATTAAATTGGCTGGAAAAGGTGATAATATAGATGATAATAAACGAAGAATGATAGAGTGTTTAGATAGTGGAGAAGCGTATATGAAATTCCTAGAGTTGGTTGAAAATCAAGGTGGCGATGTTTCATATATCAATGACGAATCTAAATTTGAAAATGCCAAATTTATTTATCCAGTAATGTCTGATAGAAGCGGATATATAAAAAGTATGCAAGCAGCAAAATTAGGAAAAATTTCTTGTGAGTTGGGTGCAGGAAGAATCAAAAAAGAGGATGTAATTGATAATCAAGTCGGATTAATTATTAACAAGAAGATAGGGGATAAAGTAGAAAAAGACGAGATACTTGGAATTATTCATGCAAATGATGAGAATAAATTAAAAAATGCTATAGAAGAATTAAAACAATGTTTTGAAATATGTGAAGAATATGTGGAAAAACCAAAGATTATTTTAGAAGTTATGGAATAAAAAATAATGTTACAATAAATAAAATTAAGACCTTGGGTAAGTGAAATTACCTTAGGCCTTTATTTTATTCCAATTATCTTTTTTTATTAATGAGAACCGGAATCTAGTTCATCTTGTAATGTTATTGTTACTAAGCTTCCTTCTTCAATATTAGTACCCGCAATTGGTTCTTGACTTACAACTTTTCCAGAACCAACAATTTTTACATTTAGTTTTTGATTTAATAATATATTTTTTGCTTTAACAGCTGTAAGTCCTTTTAAATTAGGAACTTCAACTGAAACTCGATCTGAGTTTTTGCTTGTGTATAGTTTTACTACAGCACCTTTTAGAAGTTCAGTTCCTGGTTTTGGTACTTGTTCAGTTATTAAAGAGTTATCATCACTTGTCGTATCACATTTAAATCCGGCGTTTTCTAATAATTGTCTTGCTTGCATAACTGTTTTATTTCGAATATCTGGTAGTTTAAATGTTTGTAAACTATTATAAGAATCCGTAGGAGTAGTTGTTATGGTTGAATTATTAGATGGTATTTCTAAATATGGTAATACTTCTGATAGTACTTGAGCAACAACTGGTGCAGCAATTTGACCACCATAATTGTTACTTTCATCAGGATCATACAAAGTTAACAAAACAGCTACCTTTGTGTTTTCAACAGGGGCAATTGCAAGGAAAGATGCAACATAACCTTCTTCTGGTTTCCCTGGAGGTGGTTCAGATGTTCCTGTTTTTCCACCAATATTATATCCTGCAACTTGTCCATATTTTCCACCACCTTCAACAACAACAGATTCCATCATACTTCTAACTTGTTCTGCGGTTTCGGCTGAAACTACTTGTCTAACTTCTTTTGGCTCGATTGTTGTAATTGTGTGTGTATCTGTATTTTCTATTGATTTTACAATTCGAGGTTGCATTAAAACACCATCATTAGCTATTGAACAAACTGATGTAATCATTTGCAAAGGAGTAATTGTGAATCTTTGACCAAATGAAATTGTAGCTAATTCAACAGGACCAAGGTTATCTATGTTATGAAATGTTCCAACTGCTTCTCCTGAGGTTGCTATTCCAGTTTTTTCAAATAATCCAAATGCGTCAAAATATTTATAAAGCGTATCTTTACCGATTTTGGCACCTAATTGCATAAATGCAGGGTTACAAGAGTGTTCTAAAGCTTCTCTTAATGATTGATATCCGTGACCAGATTCTTTAGCACATTTTATTTTCGTGTCATAAATCATTTGGTAACCAGGACATGAGAATATACCAGGAGTATCTGTTTCTACTAAATTCTCTTCAAGAGCAATTGCAGAAACTAAAACTTTAAATACTGAACCAGGTTCATATGTGTTTGAAACAGCTGGGTTTCTCCACATATTTTGTAAAGCGGAACTTTTTGAACTTGTAGATAATGAGTCCCATGTTTTTGAAAGAACTTCATTAGGGGTAAATGGTGTATTTAAATTGTAATCTGGATATGATGCCATAGCTAGAATATCTCCTGTGCTTGGATCCATAACTATTATATTTCCACCACGTTTACAATTATTATCCGCAACTGCTTGTTTTAAATACTTTTCTGAAATTCTTTGAATGTTGTAATCGATTGTTAATGTTATATTGCTTCCATTTTGAGCTGGTATATAGTTTTCATTGTCGTTTGAAATGATATCTTGGGCAGCATCTTGTGCTGTGGTGATTTTTCCAGGAGTACCTGTTAAAACTGAATTCCAATAATATTCAATTCCTGCTAAACCTTGATTATCATCACCACAAAATCCAATTAGGTTTGAGGCTAAATTATCATAATAATAATATCTTTTAGTATCAGTATCTATATTAATTCCAGCATATGTATCATTTTCTTCCATCCATTTTTTAAGTTTATTTATTTTGTCTTCTTCAACTTTTTTTGCTATTGTTTGAATAGAACTGTTACTTATTACTTTTTCATAGACTTCATTATAATCTAATTCAAAAATTTCTGAAAATGCTTTTGCAATTTTTTCTTGTTGTTCTGCAGTTTTTTCTTTTGAATTTTCTATAATAAATTTTTGAGGATTTATTGTTACTGTATCAACTTTAGCACTGATGGCTAAAGGTTTTCCGGTTGAATCGTAAATAGAACCTCTATTTGGACTAATTATTCTACTTGTTGTTTGCTGCCTTGTTGCTGCTTCTTTTAGGCTAGGACCTTGAATAAATTGAAGCCAGCCAATTCTAAACACAAGTGTAATTAATAACAATAATGATAATATTGCAAAAGGTAAAGTTCTACTGGACTTTCCTAATGGATTTGAATTATCATTTTTATTTTGTCTTCTTGTTTTTTTAATACTCTTTTTTCTATTGTTTGAATTCATATTTCACCATCTTTTCATTATAGTTTAATATTAAAAATATTTTATAGTATGTTTGGGTTAAAGTCAAGGGGAGCAATTTTATTTTTTACATGTGTTTAGGCTTTTTTAGCAACTTATTTTCGTAAGCATTTATAAACAGTGTTTGAGACTTTTGAAACTTAATGTAAAGTTTAAAATTTCACTAAAATATATGGTGAAAACAAAGCCGTTAATACCAAATTTAGGAATTATTATAAATATAAGTAGAATGCTTGTAATTAAATCTAAAATATTAATTTTGAGAACAGTAACTTGTTTATCTAATCCTTTTAATATAGCATCTACAACATTATCAATGTACATTATTGGTATTAAAGGAGTAAGTATTTTAATATATTTAATAACGTTATTTGATTTATAGAAAAAAATACTAAGTTGAGGTGAAAAAATAAAAATTAAAATTGATATTGTTATTGAAAATAATAGGGTATAGGTTAGTATTTTTTTAGTTATTTTTTTGATTTTAGAATACTCCGCTCTAACATTAAATTGAGCAAATTCTGGAATTAATAAACTACTAAAAGCTAAAACTATTGTATTTGGAAATAAGATAAGTGGCATAGCCATTCCCGAAATTAAGCCATAATTAGCTAGAGCCAGTTCATAAGAATTACCATTTTTTTCAAATCCAATTGGAATAAGAATTTGTTTTATTGTAGAAAGACCTGAACGTATGAAAGAGGTTAGTCCAACAGGGATGGCTATATTTAATATTCTTTTTTCTAAGAATGATTTTGATGCTCTTGTTTCTTTTATTTTCTTTTCATCAAATTTATATAAAGTATATATGTAAATAAATGAAATGATTTCTGAAATTATATTTCCTAGAATCAGTGATATACATATATATTGCAATCCACAAGGCATAAAAATGTTTAGAAAAACGGATATTAAAAGAACTTTTAATAATTGCTCAAGTATTTGATCAGAAGCAGGTTTTATAGTGTTTCTTACTGCTGAAAAGTATCCTGTCAAACAAGAAGACATTGATATAAAAGGGAGTGAAACAGATATTATATAAAACGGTAGAGTTGATATTCTGTTATGCAGGAAAGTTTTGCAAATAATTGGTGATAAAGTAATTAATAGAGTTATTGCAATACAACTAAAGAACAAGCTAAAAAGTAAACATTTATGCATAATTCTTTTTATGTTAGAAGTATTACCTACTGCGATTTCCTCAGATACAATTTTTGTAGTAGCAAGATTTATTCCAGATAATGCAATTGATATAGAAAATCCGTAAATTGACATGACAATTCCATATAATCCAACAGCTTCAGCGCCAATTTTTTGAGATATATATGAATTAAAGAATAAACATATACATCTTAGTATTAATGATGTTATTGTTACTATTATGCCATTTATGAAAAAAGTTTTTATCAGTCTCATGATTTTATAGTCTCCCAATATATTATTTTTAAGTATATTGATTTAAAAATCAAAATATGAAAATATCTATGCAAAATAAGCCTTTTATGCTATAATACAGGCATAGAAAAACTAAAAGGAGAATTAAAATGAAAAATATATTGATTGTATGTGCAATGGAAAAAGAGGGAAAGCAAATAGCAGAAAAGCTAAAAATGAAAGACATTTCAACTGAATTGTATGAGAATGCAGAAAAGAATAACAGATTGTTGATTACAGGGGTTGGCAAACAATGCACAGCTATAAGCTTAACAAAGTACTTATGTAATAATGATAAACCAGATTTAATTATCAATATAGGTTATGCGGGTTCAACTGATATCACTGTAGGAAAGTGGGTTAATATATCTAAAGCATATAATTACGAATGGGAAATTCCAGGAGAAGAAAAGTATACAATGTTGTGTGGTGGTAGTCAAAAACTTAAATTATTAGCTAATTCTAATATTGAAAAAGTTGAATGTTATACATCTGAAAGCTTTGTAACACAAACTGATATAAAGGATCATGTTGCTTTTGATATGGAACTTCACTCAATTTCATTAATTTGCGATTTTAATGAGATTCCTTTGTTATCTCTAAAGAAAATTAGTGATAATTTAAGTCTTGAAAATTATTACGAGCATTTAAATAAAGATGAAGTATTTGAACTAGTAAGTTGTATTGAATTGATTGAAGGTTTTTAATTTGACAAAATCGACATAATACAATATAATTTAATCATATAAATCATTCTTATTCACTACAATTCATTCCCTATTAAAGGAGGAAAATCCTATGTTGTTACTTGTTTTATTAATGTTAATAATTTGTAGCTTCATAAAGATGATGGGGTGTTCAATTGAACCAGGTGGAGCACAAATTACAATTTTCATGATAGTAGGCTTAATTACAACAACAATTATTAAGACTATTTTCAAGCGGTCGGCAAAGGAAGTATATAGCGAAAAGAAAAGAGAAGAAATAGAAGACGAGTTTATGCTCTCATTTGAAGTGTTGGAAATAATAGGAGGAGTTGCATCGTTAGTAATTATTATTTATGCAATTGCCTCAGGGGTTTTCATGTATAGAGTATTCGAATACTTTGAAACCGACAAAACATGTATGATAAAACCATTGATAGTTTTAACTATTTCCACAATTATCATTTTTATAAATGGTTATACTTCTATTGGGAAAAAAATAATTCCTGTGTTGTTATATATAGAAGCCGATGTGTTAAATAAACTTATATGGCTTCTTGCAGGATTACTACTAACAGCTATTGTTGCTGGAATTTATGCATTGTTGGGAATGATGATACTTATTGCCTTTTTTGGTAATTCGATTGGTGGTGGCTGATTTAGCAAAACCTTAATTAGTTTAATTACTAATTAAGGTTTTTTTTTCAAGAAAGTTGGCGTTTATAAGAAAATCAAAATCTTATATTGATTTTAAATGAAATTTGATATATTATAAATCTATAAATTTTTGAAAAAGTGGAATGTGTTTATTTTCATTTTTTCTTGAACGAAGGGTGAAAAAAATGTACTTAAAAAGATTAGAATTACAAGGATTTAAATCATTTGCAGATAAAACAGTATTAGAATTCAAAGAAGGAATTACTTCAGTTATAGGACCAAATGGTTCAGGAAAAAGTAATATTTCAGACAGTATTAGATGGGTACTTGGAGAGCAAAGTATGAAGTCTTTAAGAGGAGCGAAATCTGAGGATATTATTTTTAACGGTACACAAAACAGAAAGTCATTAGGATTTGCAGAAGCTTCAATTGTTATAGATAATTCAGATGGAGCACTTCCTGTTGAATATAATGAGGTTGTTGTTACAAGAAAAATATATAGAAGCGGTGAAAGTGGATATTTTATTAATAAAGTTCCATGCAGATTAAAAGATATTACGGAGTTATTTATGGATACAGGTATTGGAAAAGATGGGTATTCTATTATTGGACAAGGTAAAATTGACGAGATTTTAAGTAACAAATCTGAGGATAGAAGACATATTTTTGAAGAGGCAGCAGGTATTGTTAAATATAGAGTTAGAAAAGGTGAATCTGAGAAAAAATTAGAGCAAACTAAACTTAATTTATTAAGAATTAATGATATTTTGTCTGAGATTGAAGCTAATTTAGATCCTTTAAAAATTCAATCTGAGAAAGCAAGACAGTTTTTAGATTTAAGAGAAGAACTAAAAAATATAGAAATTGGTTTATTTTTATATAATATTGATAATTACAAAGAGAAATTAGAACAGATTATTAAAGATGAGGATATAATAGCATCACAAAGAGATGATGAAACAAGTAAGCTAGAGAACAAACAAAAAACAAAAGAAGAGTTGAAGGCTGAAATTGATAGAATTACAGCTGAAATTGAAAGTGTTCAAAACTTAAGTTTTGAGAGTACAAACAAAATAGAAAAATTAAATACTGAAATTGGAATTGCAAATGAAAGAATTTCTAATAATAAAGCAAATGATGAAAGATTAAAAAAGGAAATTGAAGAAGTTAAGGTTAGAATTTCAGAACTAGAAGAAGAAAAGAATCAGAAATTAGAGAAGAAGAATAATATATTTTCAAACAAGGAAAAGTTTGAAAGTGAATTAAAAGAAAAAGAAGAAGAACTAGCAAAAATAACTGAAAAATTATCTTCAAAAGAATTAGAAATAGAAGAACAAAAACAAAAGGTAGAAAAAAATACAGATAGTAAATATGAAATTGGAAATGAAATTAGTACTTTAGAAGCAAATTTTGAAAATTACGAAAAAAGAGAAAAAACATTAAAAACAGAAATTGCTGAAGCAATATCTGAATTAGATGGCGCAAGAAGTGATAAGCAAGAAATTTCTAAAGGATATTTTGACATAGAAAACCAAAAAAATAAGGTATTGGCAGAAATTGAAAAAATTGCTAAAGAAAAAGAAGAAGCAAATGATAAAATTAAGAATTTTGAAGAAGAAATAAATAAGATTTCTTACGATATTAGAATGAAAGATTCAAGATATAAGTTTTTAGTTGAGACAGAAAAGGAAAAAGAAGGATACACAAAAAGTGTTAAATCTTTGTTATTAGACTGTGATAAAGATTCTTCGTTAAAGTCAGGCGTTGAAGGAGTTTTAGCAAATTTAATTTCTGTTGACAGCAAATATCAAACAGCTATAGAAATGGTATTAGGAGGCACACTTCAAAACATTGTTACTGATACTGAGCAAACAGCAAAAAAATTGGTGGAGCATTTACGTAGAAATAATTTAGGAAGGGCATCATTTTTACCAATTTCATCTGTTAAGGGAAATAAAATTGATAGATTAAAATGTAATTTTGATGGCTACATTGGAATTGCATCAGATTTAGTAAAATGTGACAGAAAATATGAACAGATAATTAACAATTTACTTGGAAGAACTGCTGTTGTAGATAGCATGGATACCGGAATTCAAATGGCAAAAGCAAATAATTATACGTTTAGAATTGTTACTTTAAAAGGAGATATAATCAGTAATTCGGGAGCAATTACAGGTGGTTCAGTTTCAACAAAAACTGTTAACATCTTAGGAAGAAGTAATGAAATTGAAAATCTTGAAAAAGAGATAAAAGCATTAAAATCTAAGTTAGATGAAATTATAAAGGATAAAGAAAAATATGAAAGTTCAATTTCTGGGGTTATCGAAAAATCTGAAGAATTAGATAATAAGCTAAATGAAATAAACATAGTATATGCAACAGAAAAACAAAAAATTCTATCTATTGAAGAAGCAATTGATAAAGTAGCAACAAGACTTGAAAAATTGAAACAAGAAAATGAAAATATTAAACATCAAAAAGCTGAATTATTAAAAGAAAAAGAAGAAAAATTTGCTGAAATAGAAAAAATTGATAAAGAAAATACTGACTTAAATGCAGTTATTGAACAATTTGCAGCATTAAATAAAGATAATCAAAAATATATAGATGACTTAAATTTTGATATTACAAATCTTAGAATTTCGGTATCATCATTTGATGAGAGTGGAACATCTATTGATGAAATGGTTGAAAGAATTGAGCTTGATATTACAAATAATAACACAAGTATCAAGAACAAAGAAAAACAAATTGAAGAAATTACGAATGAAAACAAAGAACTAGAACAAAACATTATTAATTTCAACAATGAGATTGACACTATTAAATCCGAAGTTGCAAATAGTACTGGAAAAGTAGAAGAGTTAAAGGCTGCGAGAGTTGATAACAACAGTAAATTAGAAAAAACTGAAAAAGAAATTACGGATCAATTCTCTGTAATTGAAGATTTGAAAGAACAATTGGTAAAAATAGATGTTAAGAAAACGAAATTTGAACAAGATTTAAAACAAGTTGTTGATAGTTTATGGGACGAATATGAAATGACTCCTAATAATTGTGAAAATTATGAGAAACCAAGTAATGTTCAAGCAACTCAAAAAGAAGTAAATAAATTACGTAACAAAATTCGTGATTTGGGAAGTATTAATATTGATTCAATTGAAGAGTATAAAAAAGCTAAAGAAAGATATGACTTTATGAGTGAACAACGTTTAGATCTTGAAAATACTCAAGCAAAACTTAGAAATGTAATTACAGAGATGACAAAAACAATGAAAGCACAATTTGCAGAAAAATTTGCTTTAATTAATAAAAACTTTAATGAAGTTTTCCAAGAATTATTTGGTGGTGGTAAAGCAGAACTAGTTTTAGAAGACGAAGAAAATATATTGGAATGTGGTATAGACATTAGAGTTCAACCAACTGGTAAAAAACTTCAAAACATGATGCTTTTATCAGGAGGAGAAAAGGCATTTACTGCAATTGCATTACTATTCGCAATACTAAAAATCAATCCAGCACCATTCTGTATATTGGATGAAATTGAAGCTGCACTTGATGATGTTAATGTATACAGATATGCTGATTATTTAAAGAAGTTTAGTGATGAAACACAGTTCCTTGTTATCACTCACAGAAAAGGAACTATGGAGGCTGCTGATACTGTTTATGGTGTTACTATGGAGGAAAATGGTATTAGTAAGTTATTATCTATAAAAATGGCATAGAATAAAAGATGTATAAAAAAGCAGATTTATATCTGCTTTTTTTATATTAATACAAGTGTAGTATTTTAAATATGTAAAATCAACTTGACATACTTTAAATAGGAATATATAATATTCTTAAAATAAATTTAATTTAGTTTTACATCCAAAAGGGGGATGAGAGGATGAAAAATGAAGTTGAATATTTTAGAAAATTAAATAATGAAAAACAAGAGGAGTTAGCAAAAGCTGTTGGAGTATCAAGACAGACTATTATTTCTATCGAAAAAGGTAAATATAATCCATCAATAATTTTGGCGTTTAAAATTGCAAATCATTTCGGGAAAATTATTGAAGATGTATTTATTTACGAGGAGGAAGAAGAATGAAATTATTTAAAAAAATAGACGAAATGGAATTAGAAATACGACGTAAAGGTGATTTGGCAGGATTAACCTTTTTGAACTTAGCATTAATAGCGTTAATTTTAAATAGTATAGTAAAGAAAGAAAATTGGTGTGTTTTTGCTGGACTATTAATTGGTGAGGAATTAGTGGTGTTTGTTTCGAGAGTACTTCATCGTAAAAACTATGGAGATGAAGGTTGGAAAAAAGAAGTAGTACGTTTTTCAATTTGTTTTTTTGTGGTAATAGCTGTTGTTTTAGCAGTAACAGTACCATCATTAACTTGCCAAAAATAAAATAAGATTGGAAGGAGTTTTATTAATGAGTAATACAATTTTAAAATGCGAAAAACTTAATAAAGTAATTAAGAAAAAACAAATTTTAGACAATGTATCATTTGAATTAAATGCTGGTGAAATTCTAGGATTTATTGGACCAAATGGTGCAGGTAAAACTACAACTATTAAGTTAGTTTTAGGTCTTCAAAGCATAACAAGTGGAAAGGTTGAAATCAATGGATTTGATGTAGAAAAAGATTTTGTAAAAGCTATTGAGAGAGTAGGAGCAATAGTTGAAAATCCAGATTTCTATATGTATTTATCAGGAAGAAAAAACTTAGAATTAGTTGCTAATATGTATAAAGATGTTGATAATAAAAGAATTGATGAAGTTGTAAAACTAGTGGGATTAGAAAACAGAATTAAAGATAAAGTTTCAAAATATTCTTTAGGAATGAGACAAAGATTAGGAATAGCCCAAGCTATATTAAATAAACCTAATCTACTTATATTAGATGAACCAACAAATGGATTAGATCCGGAGGGAATAAAAGATTTAAGAGAATTCTTAGTGAAGTTAGCCAAAGAGGAAAAAATGGCTATATTTATTTCAAGTCACAATTTATCAGAACTTGAAAGCTTTTGCACTAAAGTATGTATAATCAAAAATGGTAAAGTAATTGAAACTGCATCAATGGAAGCTTTAAAATCTGAAACAGGTGATGAAAGAAATATTTATGACGTAGAAATAGATAATACAGATTCTATAAAAGATTATAAAGAAGAAATTGAAATTGTAGATAAATCTAATTTTAAAGTAATACTTTCAAAAGAGGCTGTGCCAGATTTTATTGAAAAATTAATTGAAGATAACATCAAGGTATATGAATTTAAAGAAGAAAAAATATCATTGGAAGATGCTTTCTTGAAAAAGACAGGAGGTAATATAATTGGGTAATCTAATAAAAAACGAATTTATAAAAATCTTTAGAAAAAAAAGTGTTTACATTATTTTAATTGTAATGTTTTTATTTATGATTCTTACAAATTGCATATATAGATATATGTATGCAGATACAGTTCAATATAATTATAGATTAGATGACGATTATATTGCAGGGGCTAGAGAGAGTATTAAAGATATAGATACAAATATAAATATCGAAAATAGAGACTATTATATAAATAAAAAAACAGACGTAGATTATTATGATTTATATAAAAAATATGACAAAAATTCATGGCAAGCGTATATTATAAAAAGAGATTTTTATAATTATTTATATGAATGTAACCTATATAAATACGGCACAAGAACTAATAATGCAGCGGTTGCTGAAAATCCAGAAGAGGTTTTAAATCAAAAGATTGAAAGTTTAAATGTAAATGATTGGAAACAGTATGTAAAGGAAGAAATTAATGTAATAGAAAGTCAAATAGCAGGATTAAAAGAAGAAAGAAATCAGTTACCAAATGATTCATTAGAAATAAAATCCTTAGACGACGAAATAAGAAATCTAGAACAAAAATTAGAATTATTTAATATGAGAATTGAAAAAAATATTCCATATGGTGATGATTATTTAAATAACGCATTAGATATGAAAATTAATTCAATTGGAATAGATTATAGCTTTGATGAACCTGATATGTCTTATAGAGAAAAGGTTGAAAAACAGCAGGAAATACAGGAAATAGAAAAGGCAAATTATATATTGGATAATAAGAAGGATATTAATAATAATGGAAATGCAAGAGGAATTTTACTTAATATGTTTAACGAATATTCATTATTTTTAATAGTATTTATTGCAATGATTTTAGGAGGAATGGTAAGTTCTGAATTAGAAAAAGGTACTATTAAAATGTTACTAGTAAAGCCATATACTAGAGGAAAAATATTGTTAGCTAAATATATTGTTTCATTATTAATGATAGGATTCATATTTGTAACAGCAATTTTAATGCAAACAATACTTGGAGGATTAATGTTTGGATTTGATTCATTATCAATTCCGGTGGTTCAATACAATTTCAATACAAATTCAATTGTAACATACAATGTTTTTGCTTACGTTGGACTAACAGCGTTGTGTAAATTGCCTATGTATATATTATTAGGTACATTAGCATTCGCATTAAGTAGTTTATTTGGGAATTCAGTAATTTCTATTGTATTACCAATTATGGGAACAGCTACAGGTTCAATTATTAATCAATTGGCAATAAGTCGTTCAATAAAACAAGTAGCTATATCACCAACATTGAATTGGGATTTTACAGAATTCTTATTTGGAAGATTACCAAGCTATGAATATACAAGTTTCGGATTTGCAGTAGGTGTTTGTATAGTTTATTGGATTGTTATGATGGCAATAAGTTTTATTTCATTTAAGAAAAGAGAAATAAAAAATATTTAATTAACAATGGAGACGGTTCTAAATGTTGAAAAATCCCCTTGTTCAAAGTCAAAACTTGTCGAAAAAGGTCATTGAAAACTAATATATTAAATTCCGCAGGCTTACTGGCTCGTACTTAACAAAAGGCAAAAAGAAATGGGGTAATCTAGAAAGTTTAGATTACTCATTCTTTTTGCTTCTTTTGTTAATCTCGCCAAACTGCGCGCCTAGTGCTACATTTTAATATATTAGTCCTCAACGACCTTTTTCGACAAGTTTTGACTTTGAACAAGGGGATTTTTCAACATTTAGAACCGTCCCCATTGTTAATTCAAATTTGCTTGTCATAAATCAATTTAATTATGAATATATATTAATATATTCATACACAAAGGAGGATTGGTTATGTGGCAATCATTAAATTTGAGTGAGGTAAAGCAGAAATTAAAGACTAATTATCAATATGGACTTACAAATGAAGAGGCAAAAAAACGATTTAGTGAATATGGTGAGAATACATTAGAGGACAAGCCAAAAGAGAGTCTTATAATAAAATTCTTTAAACAATTTAATGACTTCATGATTATTATTTTGATTATTGCCTCAATTGTTTCTGCTGTAATTGAAAGAATGCAGGGGTCTAATGATTATTTAGATTCTATTATAATTATTGCCATTGTATTTTTTAATGCAATTATGGGAATAATTCAAGAGGCTAAGGCTGAAAAATCTCTTGAAGCACTTAAAAAAATGACTGCACCAGTTGTTAAAGTAAGAAGAGAGGGACGAATTAGACAAATTAACAGTAATGAATTAGTTCCGGGAGATATTGTGATTCTAGAAGCTGGAAATTTTGTACCAGCTGATTGCAGGTTAATAAATAGTGTCAATTTAAAGGCTGAAGAATCTAGTTTAACAGGTGAAACTGTTCCTGTTGAAAAAAATGCAACTATAGTTTTAGATGAGAAAACAGGAATTGGTGATTGTTTAAATATGGTATTTGCAACAACTGTTATTGTAAATGGTCATGGAGAAGCAGTTGCTACAGAAACAGGAATGAATACAAAGGTTGGGAAAATTGCAAAAATGATTATTACAAACGAAGCACCAGAAACACCAATTCAAAGAAAATTAGGAGAAGTGGGAAAAACTTTAGGATTAGCTTGCTTAGGCATATGTGCGTTTATTTTCTTTATAGGTATAATAAAAAAAATTCCGCCTATCGAAATGTTTATGACATCAGTTGGATTAGCAGTTGCAGCGATTCCAGAAGGATTGCCAGCAATAGTTACAATAGTTCTTTCAATAGGTGTAACTAAAATGGCAAAGAAAAACAGTATCATTAGAAAATTACCAGCTGTTGAAACTTTAGGAAGTAGTAGTGTAATTTGTTCAGATAAAACAGGAACTTTGACTCAAAATAAAATGCAGGTGGTTCAGGTTCTTACCCCGAATTTATCGAGTGGAATTAATCTAAATAATGGGAATACATCTCTAACTCAAAATACAAATTTGACAATAGAACTTGCAACAATGTGTACGGATGTTGAGGTTTCCTATGAAGATGGAAAAGTAAATATTTCCGGTGACCCAACTGAAATAGCAATTGTAGAGGAATGTTATAAATTAGGGAAAACTAAGAAAAGTTTATATAATCAGTATGAAAGAATAAACGATATTCCATTTGATTCATCAAGAAAAATGATGACAACAATACATAGAATTGGAAACAAATATAGAATTATCACTAAAGGTGCACCAGATGTTTTAATAAAAAGATGTAATAAGTATTATTCAAATAATCAAATTTCAAGTTTAGGAATGTCAATTATAAATTTAATTGAACAACAAAATGAAAATATGGCAAAAAAAGCATTAAGAGTAATTGCAGTAGGATATAAAGATGTAGATAGTTTACCAAGTAAAATTGAAAGTAGCTATATTGAAAATGATTTGATCTTTACTGGATTAATAGGAATGATTGATCCACCAAGAGAAGGTGTGAAGGAAGCAATTAGCACATGTCGTAAGGCAGGAATAAAAACTGTAATGATAACAGGAGATCACATTACTACTGCAAACGCTATAGCAACGGAGCTTGGAATACTAAGAAATGGAGATATATCTATAACAGGAGCCGAATTAGACAGGCTTCCAAAGGCAGAATTTAAAAGGAATATAATGAAGTATTCTGTATTTGCACGAGTGACTCCTGAACATAAAGTAGAAATTGTAAAAGCATTCCAAGGCACGGGTGCAGTTGTTGCAATGACAGGGGATGGTGTGAATGATGCACCGGCATTAAAAAATGCAGATATAGGAATAGCAATGGGGTTAAATGGAACAGATGTTGCCAAAAATGCTGCAGATATGGTACTTACTGATGATAATTTTGTAACAATTGTTGAAGCAGTAAAATACGGAAGAACAATTTTTAGCAACATAAAAAAAGCCATACATTTCTTAATAGCTACAAATGTTGGAGAAATCGTTACAATATTTTTAGGCCTTTTAATTGGTATGAAATCACCATTACTTGCAATTCAACTATTGTGGATTAATTTGATAACAGATTCTTTGCCTGCAATAGCACTTGGATTAGAAAATCCAGATAAAAACATAATGACTGAAAAACCAAGAAATCCCAAAAAGAGCATATTCGCTGATGGATTATGGGGACGAATTATTGTTGAAGGAGCAATGATAGGAAT
>CAMUZC010000009.1 GCA_947165105.1 uncultured Lachnospiraceae bacterium
TTTTCCTTTCTACCATGTATCTACAACCTCCCAGCCAAGAACTAAATCGCCATTGTTTTCAAGTGATTCATTATTAGTTGGGAAGCAATTTATTCCAACCGATAATTTCTCAGTATCGATAAATAAAATCGGTGTTCCTTTTGGAACTGTGAGATTGTATGTTGTAGTACCAAATTTATCAGTTATAACTATTTGAACATTCCAAGCATATAGTTTATTAATGCTAAATTGAACAAGTGTATTATTTGAAATAGTACTATATGCAGAATAACTAGAATCTTCAACCTTTTTATATCGATATTGAATTGATTGAATACTGTTTTTACTATTTACACTCGAAATAGTCACATTAACTTTTAAATTTGTTGTATCTTCATAGTTATTTACTCTCTTTAATGAAATTACAGCTGATGGATTAACCCAATCAAATATTGTTATTGTTTTAGTTACTGTTGTAGAAAAGCCTCTACTGTCAATTGCTTTTACTGTTAATGTTGCATTATTTGATAAATTAACAATTCCATAATTGATAGTTGATCCTGATGATTTTGTTTGAGTACTGCCATTAAAAGTAATCTCATAACTTGATATCGAAGCTCCATTTTTAGCAGTTGCATTTGTAAAAATCACTTGAAGAGTTGAATTATTTCTAACAATATGCTGATTATTCTGTGTTATTGCAACCACTGAACTATTAGTATCTTGATAAGTGACCTGTGATGATGCAAAAGTAGGATAAGAATTTGTAACACTTGCTTTAAATGTTATACTTTTAGTTCCAATTAATGTGCTTCCGGAATATGTATCTACATATATTGTTCCTGTGCCACTTTTTGCACTTGGAATCTGATTATACATATTTGAAGAATCGCTACTTGTATTCCAACTATAACTATTAGTTACCCCAGTCGCTAATGTTTTACTCCAATTAGAAAATACAACTCTTATAGTGTGTGTAAAACTACTAGAATATCTATTAGTATTGATAGTAATAGAATCTCCAATATTGAAATCCGCACTTGATAAAGTTGGAACAGATGCTCTAGCAATTGTAGGTAAATCAAAGTTTCCTGTGTCTAAATCAGCATCTTTAGACATATAAGGATATGAAGATAATGAAGTTCCATGTCTAAATGTAGTTCTTACATTTATTTTTTGTGTTCCATCATCTTTATGTTGAACATCTCCTGTCCACTCACCAAACTGTACCCAATTGCCAGCATTGTTTTGAGGTAAATTTGGAACTGGAGTATATCCTAAATTTTCCCATGTTCCATCATTAACACTAAGATAATTTCGAAGCTTAGGACTTGTAAAACTACCCCATCCTGCACTTGCTTTTTGAGTTCCGTAAAACCTTTTTATTGTTATATTTGACTTATCAGTTTCTACTGATTGGCTATTCAAATATACTTCGACTTTCATCTTATACCATTTAGAATATCCACCAGCATTTATATCTGTTAATGTTGCTGTTTTTATTAATGTTGCCATAATTCACCTCCTATACTATTGGAACAAATCCTATTCCTGAATTAGTACTTGTTTCGATATCTACAATTCTAATTTTGTTAGATATTGTAATTTCTTCTTCAACAACAGATTTTTTCATATGAAATTCATCTCCATCAACCCAATATGTCTTTTCATCTGTTGCATCATACCCGGCAAATCCTACTTCAGGATTTATCTTTATGTATGAATTATCATCACAATAAAAAATCAAACCGTTTTTATCAAATGTTGATATTAATCGATTTGACTCATCATATAATTCAATTATTCCTGATTCATTTAAGTTAGATCCTAATTTTAGTGTTCCACCTTTTATCATATCAGCCACTAGGTTAATAACATTAATATTTTGCATGTCTAATGTTCCACCAATAGTCCATGCTGATTTAAATGTTCCATTTATGCCTGTATTACTAAACCCTATACCACCATTATTAATCATAATTACATTTGTGGCATTTTCTTTTGGCAATGTATCTACCACTAAAATCTTATCTCCATCATAAATAACATATGAGTTTCCCATCGACTGTCTTATACTATTTGTTGCTTCTTCTAATTCGTTTTGAAGCTTTGTATATTTTTCTGATGTTTCTCTATTTACAACTTTTGTTAAATCAGCTGTAATGTTTGTGATTAAATTAGATAATTTACTTTTAAAATTACCAAATTCAATCTTTGTATATTGTTCCTGAATGCAATCATATTCAATTGCTATTACTTTAGTTATTAAATCTATCTTACATTTAGGATGTTTTACATATATTGTATCTCCTATTCCGGAAACACCTTTTAAATATGCATTTACTGAATAATTAACTCTTGGAACTTTATTTTCTTGAAGATATAAATTACCCTGGTTTCTTAAATCTTCTAATAAGGCACTTTGATATAATTCTTCTGTTTCATAATTCTCCGGATCTATATCATTTTGTTCAAAAGAAATTACCTTTGAATATGGTATATCATATAATTCTTCAGAGTTTTGAAGATATACCTCCGGAAGTGTGATTCCATCTTTTCCAACCGGTAAAATCTTTGTAGCAACTTTATCCCAATTTTCTTCTGCTTTGATTCCAATTATATCTTTACCATATGCTAGAGTTATTCCTCTATCTTGACCTATTTCTTCCCTTACTTCTATAGAATAATTGTTGCGGATTAAATGACCATTCCATCTATCTACAACAACAGCTAATGCTTCTTCTAAACTATGTCTTACACACCTATAAGATGCAATATTAGATATATCAGATATAAATGTGAATGGAGTTGTTTCATCACATGCATTATTTAAATGATCCAATGCATCATTACAATTTTTAGAAGATACATATGCATCTCTTATTAAATAATTCTTAGAATCAAAATATAAATGATATCCTCTCACTTTTAAAGTCTTATTTTCTATTTCTGGATTAGTTAATCTAAATCCCTGATATCCCCAGGGAGTCTTAACTCTTATTATCATACCAGCTTGATAATAATCTAAATTATCTACTGAATCTTTAAAATCACAATAATAATCTCCATTATCTTCTATTCTCAATTTCGAATATAATGGTTTTAAAATCTTTATTCCATTATCAGCAAAGTTTTTTTCTGTAGATGGATAACAACTAATCATTATAACCACCTACTTCTAGGATCTACCACTATTTTTGTTAATGTTCCGCTCCAAGATATAGTGTTTTCACCTGAATTTAATAATGGAAATTCTCCAGTCATATTTCTATTCTTTAATGTATTACCTTTATATGCTTCTTGTTCTTCTGAATCTATTGTTACATATCCATCATCTATTGATACTGTAAAAACATCATAACCGTTTAATGAAATAGTAACATCACCAGAGCCATATAATGTAATTATTGGCTTAGATTTTTCAAGTCCAGAGTTAGTAACCGTTAATTCAGTTTCATTTGTGATAGTTAGTTCAGTTTCAGATTCATTGACTTTATACTTATATGGTTGAACATAAAATGAAATTGTTGCAGTTTTATATCTGATTAATCTTTCAAAATCTATATCTCTTATTATTTGAGCTTTATAGTATTTATCAAGTTCATTTGAGAAAACAAGAGTTCCTGATCCAGTAAAATACTTTATAACACTATTAATATCGAAATTATTAGCTAATCCTATTTTTATTTCTTTTTCATAACTTTCATAGCCTAATTCTTCTACAATATCTCCATCTCTACCATCTATAGTTGTAATTTTAGTTCTCATTTTAGGCTTTGTAATAGGTGGCAATTCACATATTATTAAACCACTTACATTTTGACTGTTTAAATTATTCCATATAATATAGTTATTCATTATGAATACACCACCTTTTCTATTGTATCTGTTATAAATGTTCCCATTTCATTACCATCCATAACTACTTTTACACCCTGTAAAGCTTCTTTAAAAGCCGCCACCATTGTTCCATAATTATTAGAAAAACTTCCGCTTGCATTACTTCCGAAATTTGTTGTAACATTTGTATCAAACTCTGTAGGTATTGCATTTGCAATTTCTTTGTTTACCTCTTCCATTTCATCAGAAAAACCAACTCCTATACCTTTAGCTAAGTTTGTACCTATTTCATCTCTAAATAATGTTGATGGTGAGTTAATTCCAAATAATTTTTTTATAAATTTAAATACATTTCCAACCCAGCCTTTTATTTTATCTTTAATCCATGTTAATGAATTACTGATTCCACTCCATAATCCTTTTACTAAGTCAAGTCCTATTGATGCCATTTGTTTTGCACCATTTGCCAGTCCTTTAACTATAGCACTAATTATCTGTGGGATTTTAGAAATCAATTGAGGTATTGCTTTTATTAATCCAAGTGCTAATTCTCCAGTTAATTTAATACCCATTTGAAGTATTTTAGGAAGATTATCTGCAATTGCATTTATAAATTTTTCAATTACTACCGGTATTTTATCTATTAATCTTGGCAATGCTTCAATTACTCCTCTTGCCAAACCTATAATGATATTTATTCCTGCATCTATAATTATGTCAATGTTATCAAGTACAGTTTCTGTTATTAAAATGATAGCATCAACTATTGTTGGAATAAGAGTCGGTAATGCTTCTGCTAGTCCATTTGCCAATTCAACTATAATAGTTATTCCTGCTTGAACTATTTGAGGTAACATTGCTATCAGATTATTAACAAGTGTAAATATAATTTGAGTAACAGCAGGCATTATTTTAGGCAACGCATTTACAATTCCCTCTAATAATTTTGTTATTATTTCTACACCAACTTCTAAGATTCCAGGTAGCATTTCGACTATCTTTTCAATTCCAGTTTGTAATGCTTCAGCCATCTTTCCAAATCCCTCTTCAAGACCTAAATCTCCATTTATCATTTCTTGCAATGTTTCAGCCATTACTTTTATTTCAGGTAAGAATCCACCTATCAAGTTATTTCTAACATCATTAAATAACTGTCCTGCACTTATTTTCATATCATCTATATAAGAAGATGCTATTTTAAACTTTCCTGCATCAGTTTGTGCTAGAGCTTCATTCATTCCCCCTACAGATCCAGTTATTGCTTCAAGTAAGGCATTTACTCTATCTTCTTCTGTTCCAAACTTCATAGCCTCTTTTTCCGCATCTGAGAAATAATATCCCATTTTCGAAAGACCAGAATAGTCACCATTTGACAAAGCTTTACCTAATCTTGTAGCAATTGATAAAGTTTGCTCTTCAGATGCATTCATACCATATTGTTGAACTGTCATATCTAACATTGCATCTGTAAGTTTTTCAATTGATTCTTTTTGAGTGGTATATGTTGCTAATTCTTGATATCCATTTAAAATTGCAGATTTAGAAACCACGCCATTTTTTTCTTTAGCTTCAGCTAGCTTTACATATGCCTGTATGTCTTCTTCAGTTGCATCAGTAGTGTTCTTAAGTGCTGTTCTGAACTTTTGCTCTTGTTCTTCTAAATTAGATGCCATTTCAGACCATTCACCAAATGCTCTTGCCACACCTTTTATTGCACTTCCCAATGCTTTGATTCCATCTACAACAGCTTTACTTATTAAATTACCTTTAATAATATCTCCAAGACTTAATGAGCTTTCTCCTGCTTTCTTTTCGGCTTCCTCAAACTCTTTCAATTCTTGAGTATTGCTTACATTGGCTTTTTCCATTTGCTCAATCACTGAAGTGTTATCTCTAATTTCTCTTGATGTCTTATTAACTTCAGCTTGAGCATTATTTAAAGTAGTTTGCCATTTTTTCACTGTTTCCGCATTACTATCCGTGCTAGTTTTTGCTTCATTTAACATTCTTCTTGCTTCTTCTACAGCTTTTGTTTGTTCTTTATATTTTTCTTTTAAAATATCATTCTTTTTATTTAAACTATCTATACTATCTTCATTTTTTCCGTAAGAACTCGATACAAGCTTCATTTCACTAGTAAGTTCTTTTAAACTATTGTTTATAGATGTTAATGCTCTTTTATATTCCGTTTCTCCTGTAAGTTTAATTGTTCCACCAAAGCTTCCTGCCATAAATATTCCTCCTTTCTTAATCGCTTATAAATTCACCATCATGATCCATTTCTTCTTCTAGCTCATGATAGCTTTTTCTACTTAAATTAAAATCATAATTGTTTTTATAGTGTCTATATTGCTTTAATAATTGAGCTAGTGTCATTCTTCCTACTTCTTTAACCGAATAAAGCAACAAATTATGTCCTATAAATAAAAGCCATGAGAAGTCAATTTCATCATCATACTCCTCATGGATTACGCGTTTTTTGATTCATCACCTGTAGTTGTTGACTTAACTGTCAATTCTTTAACAGCATCTATTATTTTCTTGAATCCAATTCTTCCAATTATTCTACCAATTTGTTTATCAGTTAATGGTTGCACATTAGATCCTGTTCTTTCATTTTCAATATCTATTCCCTCATTTATCATTGAAGCTAATCCATATTTTAAATCTTTAATTTGAGGCTCTCCAATTTCTTTGTTTTCTACCATTTCACCCCATTTTTGCATAGAACCATATTTTTCTTGTATTTCTTCCATTACATTTAAGTTAAAACAAATAGGTAATTTATTATTTTCATCTATTTCTAAATAAGTTAATTTCTCTTTCATTTTTCCCTCCTAATAAAAAATAGGGGTGAGATTTTATTATCCCACCCCTAAAATTATGTTAAACTGTTCCGCTTGTTGGTGTTAATAGACCATTTAAGTAAGTTTCTGCATCTGATAAAGTATCAAATGTTTCATGTTTTTCCCAAGTTCCTACTGGTATTCCATTTATAACTTTACTTAATGGGAATACAGTTGCTTCTATTGAAGTTGTACTGAACTCAACATTAGCACCTCTAGTTTTATTATCTGAAGTTACTTTTGTGAATTTTATTCTTGGGAAGAATTCAACTTTGTACTTCTTTGCACCATTAACCACTTTTGGAATAATGTGACCATAACCAAATTCAGGAGCAGAATCATCTATTGTAGATACTACTTCTCCATCTGTATTTGTGTTTCCAAATACTTTGGCTAATAATACATCATCATCATCAGCTATTTGTAATGTTAATGTTCCTTTATTAAATGAATAATCACTTTCACAAAGACTATCATTAGCATATAATTCTGCACTGTTATATTCAGGTGCAAATTTTTCATCTACCACTTTTTCAAATTCTGGAACACTTCCGCCTGTTCCTAATGTTTTATATTTATTAGTGGTTGTATCAATTTCATTATATTTAGCTTTTCTAAAACCGATTCTTGCCATTTTTAAATCATCCTTTCTTTCTCAAATGTGCATGTTTTATGGTATAGTTCAGTGTCATCTTCAAACATTTCAGAACTATCTTCTATCCACACAAATTCATTGGTTTTCATTAAATTTTTTATATAATTCTCTATATCTAAATAATTTCCATCGCTATATATATCTATATCCACTTGAAATACACTATATAAATCAGTATCATTAGCACATAATAAAGGACTATTTACAAGAATAGTCCAAGTTATATATGTTTTTGAATTACCTTTATATTTTAGATGAGCTACTGGAATTGTAACTTGAGTGTTATTTCTCTCGATTACAATTTGGTCGCCTAGAATTGATTTTATTTCCTCATTCATAATTACTCCTTTGGTAAGTATTTTTCTTCAGCTTTTTTCATTTCAGATTCTATTTGATCCTTTTTAAATGATTTTCTAAAGAATGGTTTTTTTGCTTCACCACTACTTGTTCCATATTCTCTAGCCATAGCAATTAATGGTATTGGTTTTCCTTTAGGATATCTCTTACTAGATTTTGAAATATCATATCCATCAAAGCCAACCCATGTTTGTATTGAATCACCATCACTAGTAATTTGGACTCTTGAAATTTTCAATCCTTTATCTAATGATTTTGTGGTCTTGAAAGATTTCTTCATATTGTTTTTAACATTATTCCGAACAACTTTCGCACCCACTTGAGTTAATTCACCAAATATTTTTTTTGAATTTATTTCAAGTTCTTGAAGTTCTTTAAGTAGTTCGAGTGGAAGCTCAGCTTTAAACTTAGCCATTACTTATCAACTACTTTCGCTTGTAATTCCAACTCTAAGTTTTTTTCATCTACATTGTTAATATACTCAATTGAATAAGTCTTTCCATTATATTCAATTAACATATCCCTAGTTATTATCACTTTAGGATATCTTATAGTGAAATTGGTATATGCCTTTTCAAAATCAGTATTATTAACAATTAGTGTATATCCATGTGTGGTTTTAACACTAGCATATGGTTGAAGAACAATGCTTTCAGTTTTAGTTTTAAAACCTGCATTGTCCTCTGTTTCCACTATGCTATATATTGTTATTTTTTTATTATACTTTCCAGGATTTATCATAGGTTATTTGTACAGTGCATATCAAGTATAGACTGTACCACCTTATTCAAATTCTTGGTATCTACATACAAGCTTCTGTTATCATACATGTCTTGACACAGTACATAAACAGCAATTACAAATTCAGGATAATCATCTAAATCCTTATCATTTGCATTTTCACCTGTAATCGGAATACCAGTATAACTAGATATATAATTTTTAGCAATTTTTAGATAAGTTTGCAACTCTTGTTGCTCTTCTTGATTAGGTGTTCCTAATCTAATGTAATCTGCTATGTTGGTATAAGTTATATCACTTACTTTATTTATCATAATTTATTCCTCCTTTACATGAGGTTTGCCCAAACAACTTAAATATTATCTAAATTAAATACTAAGCATCAGCTGATCCACTTAAAGCAACGGCTATCTTTTGAGTGTTTTCAACTTTTGCATCTAATTCTGCATATCCACAAACACCAACTGCATGTTGAGCAGCATATAATTCATTTAATACTGTGATTTCTACTGTTTCAGCTTCTTTAACTGCTAGTCCACTAAAATCACCATAGAAAATAACACCTTTTGATGCTGTTCCTAATGATTCAGAATTTTCAGAACATTTTACTGGTTTACCTAATAGTTCATAATCCCAATCTTTATTAAATACTTGATTTAATAAATAGTTATTTTGACCATCTTTTAATTTTCTAATTTTAGTTCTTGTTGCTCTAGACATAATCCAGTATGCATCTGGTTGATATTCATCTGGAACTAATTCTTGAATATCAATTAATTCATCTGCTGTTACACTAGATTTTTTAGCTAATTGAACTTTCATATTAGTTGAATCATAAGATCCGATGATACCGCTAACTTTATTAGCTGTTCCATATAACATTTCTTTTTCATAGAATTTAGCAAATTTCTTAGCCATTCTATCTATGATGAAATTAACCAAATCGAAATCATTGTTATTTAGTAATGATTTAGAAACTTTAGTTAATGCACCAATTAAGAAACCTGTTAATGATACAGTTGCGAATTTATTTGAATGACTAGTTAAGTCACTAAATTCAGTTGCATAAGCTACTGTTACATCATCAGTTGCATCATCAACTTTTGGTATAATTAATGTTCCTGCTCCTTTATATTTTGTTGCACTTGCATATAATGGAGATATTTCGATTACTTTATCAATAATTTTTCTAGCTATAGAACTAGGAATTACTGCCCCATTATCTCCTTTTGTCATTTCTCCTGAGTTTCTGATTATGTTAGCCATTGCTTTGTAATCATCTCTCATTTTTACTGAATTATAAACTTTTGCTTCTTCTTCAGTTAATCCGTTTTCTACTTTAATTTCTTTATTTTCCATTTTATTAATCCTCTCTTCCATTTCAATAGTATTTTCGATGTCATCAATTTCTTTCATGATGTTATCGAATTGATTTTTTTCTTCAGTTGATACTGCTCTATTTTCTTCTTTAGCAGTATTAACAATGTTTTCAGCTTTTTCTTTTAAGTCATTTTGCTTTTCGATTAAATCTTTCATTATTTTTCTCCTTTCAATTTACTTAATTTATCCTCAAAGTACGAATAATCGATATTTTGAGTATTTTCAACAACATTATGTTGTTTAGGCTCTTCTTCATCATTCTTTTTTACCTCTTCTAGCTTTGTTTCAGGCTCATTTGAGGTATTTTCTTGCTCATCAGGTATATTTGGCTTATTTTCACCTTTTTCTTCTTCCTGTGGCTCATTTTCTACCTCTTGAGGTTTGGATTCAACTTCCTGTTCTTTCGCAGGTTTTTCCTCTTTCAACTCTTCAGGAACATTTTTATATCTCTTAAACAATTCAGTATCTACACAAGCAGTGCATTCTTTTGCACTGTCTAATAAAACCACATCAAAATATTTGTCTGTTTCTTTTGCAGACAACCATGATTCAGCATCTATTAGATTTCTAATTGTATCTTCATCGCATTTTGCTTTTTTCATATACAATGGGATCATTACATTATTTTCTATTGAATTTAATGTATCAATTTCTCTTTGCATATCATTAGCATTTCCGATTGCAAGACTCATTGGTTTATGGATCATTAACATTGAGTTAGTGTATAGTTTAATTTCATCACTTACCATGATTAAAAATGAACTAGCACTAGCACACAATCCATCTATGTATGAGATAATTTTTATTCCTTTAGTTTCTTTAGCTCTCTGTAGCATGGATGCCATTGTTGATGAAGCAAATACAGAACCACCTGGACTATTAACATAAATGTTTAATGTACAATTTTGTGTTAATTTTTCAAGTGCATTCTTAAAATCTGTTAAATCCACATCTTGTTCTGATGCAAACCAATCAGATTCTTTATCATCTGTTAATGCTCCATAAATATATAGCTCACAGCTTTCTTCAGCTTCATTTTTGAACTCATAGAACTTATTTTTCTTCATTGTTATCACCTCCTTTTTCCATAGATTTACTACTATCTGTGTTAGGAGTGTAATATTCTTTGTTTTTTACATCATATATCACATTTCCAAGACTCATTGCGATGATATCTAATCCATCTATTCTGTCATAATTCTCAAGATATCTTATTTCATTTGGAGTTATCCATCCAGTTTCTTTGGCTATTTTGTAAGCTTCGAATCTTTCTTTCATATCTCCTTTTAAGATTTCTTTTAAATCAAATGCATAGTAGTGATTAGATTTCTCACTTTCTAGCAATAAATCTCTGTTTAATGAACACTCAACTTCAGCAATTATTGGCTGTATAGCTGATTTAAAGGTATCTTTCCAATTGTCCTTTATGTGAAATATGTTGTTTATGTCTTGCTTCAATGCTTTTTTTGTTTCATTCAATTGCATTTCTACACTTGAATTAGAGCATTCTTTAAAATCCATTCCATCATTCAATATGATGCATTTATTTTCATTATCATTAGCATATAAACTATTCCAAGCTTCTTTTAACTTTGCCATTGCCTCTTCTGACAATTTATTTTGTGCTTTTAAGAAGCCTCTTTTATTTCCACCGCTCTTTAATAGTGAATATTGATATTTAAGTTCTTGAAATGCTGTTTCTAATGATTTTGATACTTGATTAATAACACTTGTACCACTAGCACCATCTTTTGTATTTCTTAAAATCTTTAAAAAATCAAAATCTTTATAGTCTTTACCATTAACATTGAAGTTATAAGATTTAAATATTGGATCTTGATTCTTATTTATTACAACTTTATCAGGTTTTACATAATTTAATGACAATACTTTATTTCTTTTTTTATTTATATATGCATATCCGCCTTTATCTAATAAATAGTCCTCAATAAGTGCTTTTTTGAATTGAACACCTGTCATTGTATCTTTTGTATCATCATTTAATAAGCTAACTCTTGAATCATTTATTTCTTTTACACCATCTTTATCTTCTCTGTATAGTTTTATTGGTATCATTGCGATGGTATTACATATAAAGTCGACATCATCAGCAACCGCAGGTATTGACATTGCCATTTCTCTATTTATTTGCTCACCACCCAATAAAGCTCTCAATAGCACTTCATCTGTTTGAATTTCAACTTCATTTTTGACCTTTTTTCTTTCACTTTTAACCTTTTCTCTATTAAATAATCCCATGTTACTCACCTCCTTATAGTACTTGAATTACAAAATCATATTGGTTAAATATGACATCTTTTTCCAATAAATAAATCGCATTAATTAATGCGACCACCATATCTACTTTTCCATTAGATTTTTTCTTTGTTACATATCGATTCATATTTGTATCATATGTACATCTTGCATTCTCAAAATTTATTTCCAACAATCTATTTTCTTCATATTGGAACTCTCCATTTTGTATCTTTTCTGATAGAAGTTTTGTAGGACTGTGTAATGTATCACTATGCTGTCTTATTTCTACACAATTATATTTTGTATTCCATTTCTGTGCAGAAGATAAAGCATTAAATCGGTCATAGCCAAGAGCCATTACCTTTACACCATATTTTGCTTCTATATCGAATACAAATTGCTCTATTACCGAGTAATCTACAGTTTTATAACCGCAAGCAATACATTTCATTGCTTTTATAAAGTCATAATAATTTACTCTTTCAAATTGATTTTTCTCATCAATTCTTCCCTCCGGAATAAATGCTATTACATCAGCAAGAATATTGTTGTTATCATCTGCTGATGCCATAGCCACAGCACAGTTATCATTTGTCATTGATAAGTCAACTCCAAGATATACTTGTCTACCGCTCCAATCTATATGTGCAACTTTGCACTTTTGGACATCATTTATATCCACATAGCTTTCTGTACCTAATCCCTGATAAATAATGTTGCAATGTTTTGTTAAGAAGTTTTCTCTTGAACTTTCTATTGCTATAGCTCTAGCTCTTTTCTTTATCAAGTCATCCCATATTTCAGGTATTTCTAATGCAACCGGATTTGATTGCTTCAATATTAAATCATCAGTTGCCCAATTCTTTATATCATCTGGCTCAAACAATAATGAAAAGATGTTTTCATCTTTTTCAATCTTATCTAAAACTCTTTTTGCATATTTAACTTCATCCTCAAGCGGATTATTAGTTGTCGGATATTTGGTTGATATTATACATCCTAATTTATTTAGTATATTTAATTGACCTGACCTCATAGCTTCAATAGGATATGAATTCGGTAATGCTCCGACTTCATCCGCTAAGAATACATTCGGAAGTTTACCATCCATTCTGCTATTTGAATAATTAAGAGGAATATACTTACTTTCTTTTAATTTGAAGCTTATATAATCTCTTAATATCTTAAATCTAGGCTCATCTTTATTCATGTATACTTTAGGACTAGATTTTAATGTTTCTTCGATTGCTGTTTTTACCTCTCTTGACAAAGATCCATCAGGTGCTACAGAATAAAACTTTGAAAACTTTGGCTCCATTAATAGTAGCAATATAAACAGAGTCGCTATTGTATAAGTTTTAAAGTTTTTTCTTGCTATCTCTAAAATAGCTGTTTCATATTTTCTTTTATCAGGATTATTTCTTTCAACTATCGCTAATATTGAAATATAAAATAACCATTGATATTTACATGTACATTCCTTTAATGTTTTACCCGCTTTTAATCCTTTTGGCATATTAAGTAAAGACAATATATTCTCTATTTGTTTTACCTTTTCTTCATTTAAATAGTATTTGGAATCTTTACCATCTGCTATTCTCACAAATTCTCTACATTGTTTTTTTACATACTTAGGAGCTTCTTTAGACTTAATACACTCTTTTGCATATTTATATGCTTCATTATTCATTGCTTAATTCCTAAAGCATTTAACAACTCATCTCCACCATCTTCTTCTGTATCATTATCTCTCAAGTTCTTTATTATCTTAATTAATATTGATACTGTGGCATTTGCAGATACACATGTATTGTTATATTCTTTCACAGCTGGATTTGTATATAAGTTTTCTCTACCTTTTACATATTCTTTTGTTACCAGTGTTCCATTATCCTTTATTTGCTTTTCCAACTCATTTAAAATTGTCAATTGAACTTGATATCTCTTAAATGTTGTTGCAAATAAGAAATTTTGTTCCATTCCATATTGTTCTGCAATCTTTAATATGTCATTTGCTTGCTTTTCTAATGTTTTTGCATCCATATTATCAATCCTTTCCAAAAAAACATATGAATTTCATTGTTTTTATAAATAGAGGTGCGAGGTGAGGTCTTTTAGGATAAATTAAAAAGGGATTAATTACCTGGGGGGGATACAATTTCTTGTAATTCCTTTCTAGGTATATCTCCTTTATCAGCCATTTTATGATGCATGACACATAAAGTTATTAGGTTGTCATCATCTAACCTTTTGCTGTAATCCTCATTAATAGGAATAATGTGGTGTACCTCTACTCCTTTGTATGTGTATAGGTTTATTGTATTGTATAAGTTTCTTATACATAACTGACATAGATATTTATCTCTTTGTCTTATCTTAATACTTTTATTAGTCCATCTTGTACTCTTCCTGAATCTATCCGCATCTTCGCTCCGATTCTTTTTATAGTGTTTCCTGTATGGACATATGTGATCCTCTGGCACTATTCCGCATCTACTACATGTCTTTAACATATTATTTCTTTTTATTTGTTTTTTCTTCGGCTGGTTTTGTCTCTCCAATAACTTTTACAAATGCTTCTTTGTATTTGTTATTTCCTAATAGGACTTCTAATCTTTCTTCACTTACATTCCATTGATACCCAGCTTCTGGCATCTTCTTTAATTCTTCATCTTTTACATCTAGTTCCTTATATGTTGGTAATGCCTCTACTTTGTATTTCATTGTTATTCCTCCGTTCTTAAATTAAGCAATAGTTAAACCCTCACACTGACCATCAATTGCTTCCAGTTTCCCTTTTTCACCCAATAAAAAAATGACTGCTTTTCTGAGTAGCCATTTTCTCTATTATTATTTTATGAGAAATAATTGGGAATTCTGGGAAAGTTATTTTTTCTCCTTATATTTTTTTATTTCTTCCAATATTTCTTTTCTTAAAAATATTATCTTTTTAGAATTATTGCTTATCAACTCTAATTCTTGTTTTAAATCACTGTTTTCTTTCTCTAATTGCTTAATTTTATACAATGCATCATAATATAATTGCTCATAATCTTCCATGTTCTAATTTATTTACCTTATCAATTACCTTAGCAACATTTACAGATGACTTAGTTAATTCAGATTCTTCATATCTCATCTTTCTTCTATTCAATATTAAATTCTCGGATTTTGATATCAGAACAAGATTATTTATATCAAAATTGTTCCTATCACCATCGGCAAATATTACAATTTGATCCTCTGGAACTTTACCATAATGTTGCTCATAAATATATCTTTGCTTTGGAATCCAATTCTTATTCTTATTGCCATCGCAAACCTTTACACAAAGATATCCTTTATCATCTTTTTTTGATCCACTATGTCTAATTCTTTCAGTTCCTATTGGAACAGCATTATCAGATATATTTCCTTTTTTAAATGATCCACTATTTCCGCCAACATTGAACATGCCCTTTGTACCTTTGTTTATGGGAACATTCCCTTTTTTAAAACAACCTCTATTGATTCCTGTCCTCAAATCAATTCCGTTTCTTCTTATTAAGTTTGCTTTTACATTACAAACTCTATCTCCATTAGTATTTAAATTGAACTTTTGATTTAATAATTCGGCTAATTCTATATTATCTCTACCTTTGTAATTATCAATCATAAACTGTATTACTTCATCTGTCCATTTTGATTTCCAAGAAGCTGATGAGCGAATATGTTTTTTTGTTTTTATAGAGCTTATAGCCGAAGCTGTGTAATTAGTTTTAAATTTCTCATTAACCATCTCGGCTATTTCTCTGTTTAATCTTCCTGGACTTATTTGCTTTAAATAATTAATTTGCTCTTTTGTCCATTTTTTCATCTTCTAACATCAATACATTCGAAGTATTAACTCCCCATTCATCCGCTAATTGTTTAGCTTCTAATATTATCTTTGCATTTTTAATAATACCAGTTGCTATTCCACTTATTGCTTTAGCTCTTTTTAATTCTCTATCTAAGTTTTCGCCTTTTAATTCTTCATCATCATTTAATCTTTCTAATTGCTCAAATAGATAATCATTTAAACTCGATAAATTATTATTCATTATTCTCCTCCAATTTATATTCCATACTTTCAAATTGTTCTTTTGTTACTATTGATAAACCATCTTTTAAAAATAAAGTAATATAATCATCAATAGTTATTTCATAGTCTTTATAGTCATTATTATAATCGACTTCAAATTCATAATTTATAGCATATTTTTTATTATCACAAACTATAACATCTCCTACTTCTATTAAATCTATTATGTTTGGACTACTTTTGATTATATCATCATTTGAATATGTATCTTTCTCATCAGAAAAATTATAATTGGTGTCTACAGTAATTAATATTTCTCTTCTCACTATGTCATCAGCATTTTCTTTTCCAGTTTTAACTTTAAAGGAAAATCCAGGAGAAAATCTTATTATTTTACCTATTGCACCACATTTTGTTCTTACATAATCTCCTATATTCAACTTTTTATTCATTTCTATCATCTCCTACTTTAACCATTGCCATTAAAAATGTTCCACATAGTCCACCTAATATAAATCCTAATATAAACATAATTATTCTACTTTCCAAGTTATTTTTGGTGGCATTTCTATATATGGTTTTGTTTCGTAAATATGTATATATCTTATTTCTGGGTGTTCTTTTAATTCTTCATATTTGCCTTTTATCTCTAATAACTCTTTATATTCTTCTAATGATATTTCTATTGTTTCCAAAATTTTATCTTCACTCATTATTTATATTTCTCCTTTAATTCTTGTATTTTAAGTTGAACTTCCATTATTGTATCTTCATCAATAAAAGCATTGTTAATTCTTTCAATTTTTAGCCATTCTTCTAATTCTGCTAATACTTTTTGTCCTTGCAACCATATTTTAAATTCTTTTTTATGTTCTTCTTCATATTTATTGCATAGTTCTTTTAGTTGTTGGTTTTCTTGTTGTAAATTAGATATGTAATCTAATAATTCTTCAATTTCTTCAATTTTTAATAATTCCATATCTTTATTAGAAAAATTTTTTGTAAGTGAAATATAAAGTTTCCATCTATCTAATATTTCTTCTAATTCTTTACTCATTTTCTTTATCTCCTAATTACTCCCACAATCAGTTATTAAAAATGGTATTCCTTTATAAACTACTATTATTTCAAAATCATATTCTTCATAGCCATTCTCATAACCTGTTTGTTCATCTCTTATTACATAAAATTCTTTATTTTTAGGTAAATAATCAAATACTAGCGTTGTATCATCATATTTACTCTTTCCTTTTATTTCTTTTTTTAAATCTTTTATCTTTGATTGACATTGATAATCAGACAATACTGAAACACTATATCCATCATTTAACAAACTATCTATCATTTTCTTTATCTCCTAATATTGCTAAAAGTTCATCACACTCATAATAATTCAAGTCATCACAACATTTTTTAACATCTTTATCATAACAAGCATTTTCTTTTATAAATTGTTTTGCTTTATTTAGTTGTTCTTTTCTTGACTTATCATATTTAACATATCTTCTTTGAACATCTTTTAAGTTTCTTACAAATAGTTTTTTTAAATATGCAATATCATTTATATCTGTATTAAAATAAAATTCAATTAATTCTTGTAAATGCTGTTCCACATCTTTATTCATTTTTTCCCTCCGTCATTTCTTCATTCATCAGTTTTATTAATCCCTTTAATTGGTCTTTTAAATAATTATTTCTATCTCTCATACTGTGAATTTTATTGTGATAACTTGCTATCTCATTTGATAATAGATCTACTTCGCTTTGTAGCTTAAACATTTCTTTTTGAAGTTCCATTTTTTCTATTGGATTTTTAATTTCTAAGCATTTATCAAACATACTACTTTCTAACATACATTCACTTAGCCAATATCTTATATCTTCATTTTCTAAATTTTTATTCTTTAAATGATATCCCTCTAATTCATGGCTAACATTATCAAATGTAGGAATATATAATGTTTTTGTCATATAATTGCTATGCCAATATACTTTAGGATAATCATTTTTGTTTTTACAATCTTTAATTATTGTCAACAATTCATAATAACTAATCATTTCTTCACTCATTTTTACCTCTCAATATTTCTATTAGTTCTCTTCTAGCACATAATGAGAAATTCTTTTCCAAATATTCAATAGCTTTATCTATTCTTTTTTCTAATACCTCTATATCATTGTTTAAATATATCATTTCAACTTCTTTAGCATCATCCATTTTTTCAAAAATTGTGTAATTTACAATGCCTTTATTTATTAGAAACTTAGATATATCATCAAACTTTTCAAATTCTCTATATTTTAAATATGGAGTTCCATACATTAGCACATAATTGACTTTCATTTTTTATCTCCTAATATTTCAAGCAAATCTTTAACAAAAGTTTCCTCTTTTTCTTCCTCAATAACAAAGAATTTTGTTTCATCATCATCTGCACTATACCAAGAAAAGTTATCTATGTATTCTATTGCTTTATTTATTCTTGCTTTATAATCAGTTAATTCAGCATTATATAAAGATTTACTATATAATTCACACATTTTACTTAATTCTTTGTTTTTTTGTTGCAAATAAGTTATGTACCTATTTAAACCTGATATTGTATCTTCACTCATACCTTTAAATATTTTCACTGTCTTATTCATTGTTTCTTTTAATTTCAAATATTCGCTTATCATTTGCTCTAATGCTTTTTTATCTTTGATAAATATTTCACTTGCTTCTGCATCCGCAGTTATAAAAGCATTTCTATCATCAATTAATTCTTTTAATTGGTCTAACATTTCTTTTTCACTCATTTGCTTTCTCCTTTTTAATTCTGTCTTTTTGTCTATCTATTTTAGTATTCATTATTCTTTCTATTTGAGCATCACTTATATCAAAATAATATTGGAATTGTTTTAGCATAACCATGACATCCGCTATTTCTTCTGCTATGTGATTTAAATTTTCTGTTTGACATTCTTCATATTCTTTTTCATCTAATATATTTTTCGCCCAATCATTAACAATAATTGCTTCATCTAATTCAAAGTACTCACTATGTATGTATTTTAATTGTTTCATTAATCCATAATGATTTATTATTTGTTTTAATGCTCTTGTTTTCATTCTTCATCACTTACTTTCTCTATTAGATCTGCTTTTATTAAGTCATATAATGTATCTTCTTTAGTGTGAAATAAATCGCTCATTCCTGATATATCAATAATTCTTGTTTCTAGATTAACTTGCACTTCAATTACTTCCCATGTACCTTTTTTAGGTTTCCAACAAATATTAGGTAGTTGCTTTTTAAAAATAAATCCATATTTTTCTAATTCTTTTAAATCTACATTATCTTTTATTTTTAGCATAATTACTCCTTATATAAATTCTTAACAATATTGCTTTGAACGGATGATCCTCTAACTGACATTGTTAATGTGTTAGGTTTCTTGCCTGGTTTTAGTTTTTTAACAAGATATTTATCTGTCATTGAATCAGCTAGTTTTTGTTCTAATTCAGCCTTTTCTTTTTTTAGTTTATTAATTTCTTTTGTATATCCGCCTCGACCATTTTTTGATTTTCTTAATTCATCCTTTAATTCTTTCATTTTGTAATACAAGCTTTCTATGGTATTTAAACAAGCTTGATGTGATTTTTCTTCTTGTTGAAGCTTATCAATAAAAAATTCTTTTGCTTCTTTTTCTTCTTCTAATTCACCATTAGTTTTATTTAATTCTTCCAAAACCCTAAAATAATCTTTTTTATAAAATATTTTCATAACTTCTCCTTTTAAAATTTTTGCTCTCAAACTCATTAACCATCAAACACAGAGCTTATCCTAAATGTCTAAACTAGAATCTTCATAGAATTGTTTTTACTTAAAAGGAGGTAAAAAAATCCTATATAGAAAGGTTTTTATGAACTGGTTAATTTTTAACATTTTTTATTTTTGTGCCTTTTCTTTAAGTTTTTTTATAATTGAATTAATCTTTCTGGAAACTTCTGCTTGCGATACTTTATTAAATTTTGCTATTTCTTCTTGTGTCATTCTCGCTTCGCCTACTCCATAATATTTTTTTATTAATTCTCTTTCGCTATCTTCTAAATCATTTAATAGCTTATACATTATTTCAAATTGTTCTTTTCTTATTAGCTCATCCTCTATACATTCTTCAGAGCTAATTGTTTCTTCCAATGTTATATCATCATATATTTTTTTAGATAATGATATTGTTTCACCTTTTCTTTTGCCTGCACTTTGTTTTCGAAATTCTTGCTTTATTTCATTTGAAATGCAAGCTACAGCATATGTGCTGAATTTACCTTTTTCTTCTGTATAATTCTTACTTGCTTTTACTAGACCTATCATTCCGACATCATAATATTCATCTAGTAAATGATACATTTTAAGTTTTTTTAATGTGTGGTAGATTAAATTTTCATTTTCAATTATTAATTCTTCCATTTTATTACCTAAAAGTGTATCAAACCCCCAAAATTAAACTACACATCTTTCCTTTCTTTAAGATATAAATTTACTTTTTTTCTAGGTGTAGATCCATCACAATTTCTTTTGTAATACATTCTTGCTATTTCATTCCAGGAAATACCATCTATGTAATACTTTCTCATTAATGTTCTTATTTCAGGATCATTTACACCTTTTATGTATTCCTCAGTTTCATTTTCAACTTCTATACTTTTAAAAATTAAACTTTGTCTTTTTTCTTTTAACTCTAACAATTTAGTTACATATTTTTCTGTAGGATTTCCAACATCATTACCTTTTGGCATATCATTTATTGGAGCTGATCCTAAATTTGTAAGTTCCTCTATTTTTTCATCATAGTCTTTTATTCTTTTAGATAGATCCTTTTTTTCAGTTCTTAGCCAATATAATCTTGTCATTGCTTTCATACTCTGCTTATCTCCAATTCATAGATAATTTGCACCATATTTTTTCCTGAAATCTTCTTTTGTTTTTTTATAATATTCACACCAAGTTTTTTCAGCGATTTCTTGGATTTTAATTATCTCTTTCCAATATTTAGGATTCATATGTATTGAATGTCTACCTGTTCTATGCATCTCTGGTGTTAAAAATATTACAAGTCCATCTTCAATTGACTTTTGTCTATTACCTTTTCTACCCTCAAATACTTCATGCCTTTCGCTACCATAAAATCTAAATGTTGAATAATTAGGATTTAGTGGCATTATGCATTTTTCTTTTTTATTCATCTATTGTTGGTATTCCTAATTCAGAACAAAGTTGAATCACTATTTCCAATAATTCACTCATTTCTTTTGTGTTCATTTTCGAACTTCCAACATAAACTTTGTATACATAACACTCTTTACCATTTACTTCTTGCATTCTCACAAATCTAACACCTCTAAATGATTTTCTTAATTCTTCTTCCATATCTGTAGCTGTTATCACATATTCACTTTTAGCATCCGCTCTTTCAAGTACTGTGCAATATATTTCAATATCATCATGGTGTGTTTCTTTTGCGATGTTATGTATCAATTTCCATAGCAATTTATTTTGCTCTAGGCTTCTTTTTGATTTAGGCTCTTTTATTTCACAGACATAATATTTTTCCATGTCTAATTTCATTAATTCAGGAACAATCTCTTTTATAAATCCTACAATTTTTAGATTATTTACCACGGCAAGTCACTGTCTTTTAATTCTAATTCTTGTTGAAAAGGATCTACTTCAGATTCAGGAACTTCTATTTCTTCAGTTGTTTCTTCATCTTTATCTTTCTTTTTGCTATCTAATATTTGTAATTTTTCACATATCACTTCAGTTATATATTTCTTTTCTTTCTTATCATTTTCATATGTTCTTGTTTCTAATCTTCCCTCTAATAGAATTCTGCTACCTTTTTTAGCATACTTTGATAAATATTGAGCTTGATTATTCCAAACTTTAAAATTGATAAATTGACTACTGTATTCTCCGTTTGAATTCTTGTAATCATTTCTTACACCTAATGTATTTTGTATAACCATTTTGTTGTTTTGAGTGTATCTTGTTTCGATATCTTTACATAAATTGCCAAGCAATACTACTTTATTCATTTTTAATTTCCTCCAATTTTTTTAATATTTCTTCTTCGGTTTTTATTTTTATTGGCACTAAATTGCCAACAGTTCCTTTTGGTAACCATAGACAATAATATTCATTGAAATCCTCACCGCTAGCCATTTTATACATTCCTAATTGCCAACTTAAATATTCTTTGTCTAATTCAGCTGTAAATTTTATATCTATTAAACTTCTTTTGCCTTTTACATTTGCTATCATGTCTAATGTCCCAATAAATTCATATCCATAATTAACTATTTTTTCATTCTCTAAAACTTCTATTTCATATTTGTGGCATAACCTGATATATTCTCTTAAACTTATATACATATCTTGATTAATTCTTTCAGAATTGAATAAATCTATAATATGTAATTTAGATTCTTCCTCATCCATCATGTTTTCACCCAAATATTCGATTATTGAATGACCTAGTGTTCCAAATTTGGCTTTCTTTTGTAAGATCCTGGTACTAATTCCATCATATTTGTTTGGCATTATTTTTTTTATAATTGTTGTCACCGATGGAACTAACACACCGTTATATAAATACTCATGTGTTTCAGGTATAAACTCTATTATTGCCTCACACTTCATAATTAATCCTCTACTTTGAATATAATAGTTGGATTAACCTCTGATTCTTTTATATATTTTTCATACTCTTCTGGATTATCTTCTTTAAAAGATTTGCTATCAAATGCTTTTCTAGTAAATGCTTTTTTGTATGTTATTGAGATTCCATTTAATGGCAATGTTGTTTTTCCTAACTTCGGCATTATTTCTAATAACTCACTTTTTAATAAAGCACTTTGATATTCTATTTCTTTTTTTAATTTTTCAAAGTTTATAAGTTTTTCTATGAACTCTTGATTTATTGCTATGTCATTATTTTCTATTTTCACTAATTCATTCATGTTATTCTTCTCCTATTTCTTGATTTTCAGTTTCATTATTTTTATTTGATTTTTCTAACAATGTTTTTATCAGATTACTCGCATCATTCATTGGCATTTCTGATAAACTTTTAATTTTTCTTTGATTTAACAGTTTTGTAAGATTTTCACCTTTGTAATATCTTTCCAATATTTCCACTTGTTTTTTAGAAGCTGTTTTTGCCTTGTTTGAAATATTTGTGCTATCCATTCCATCTATTACATCTCCATCAGTAATGCCGAAAGCATTTATATATAAATATCTTTTGTAGTAGGTATTTAAAGCTCCTAAATATTGAATATCTTGCATGCTCTTCACTTCTCTTACTTCACCAGTTGTTTTATCTTGCTTAAGATTTATAGGTGTTTCAAATTTTATAAAAGGCATTTTGTATTCTTGCTTTTCTTCGCCCTTAACAAGTATTAGTTTTGCTTCTGATATTCCACTTTCACTTGTTTCAATTGTAAAAATGTCATTTATTTCTTCTTGTTGCATTAATTCATTTAACTTTGGTAAGAAATCCGCTAGTTCAAAATATTTAAAACCTGCATATTCATTTTTTCCACTCTTTTTTAAATTTGAATTTTGTAATTTTACTCTTATATCGATTATTGATTCATTAATTTTTCTTTTTTCTTTTTCCATTATGTTCCTCCAATAATAATTCTTTTAATGATTTTATTTTCTTTCTTAAATTCTTATTTTCATTTCTTAACCTATTTGCTTCAAGAGGTTCATTTAGTTTTTCCATAAAAGTTTTATATAGTTCTGATTTTATTACTTCTTTTAATACTTCATTTTCACTTTCTAAAGCGTTTACTTTTTTTCTTAGTTTTCTCTTTGTTGGCTCTTTTTCTTTAAACACATTATTAAGCTTTATTTCTTCTTCATCTTTTTTTTCACTTATAAAAGTTTTTATTTTGTCAATCATCTTTTTCCTCCGTATTAAGCCAATCATATTCCAATACTTCTTTAAGTTCTTTATCTTCATTTTCATCCAGAGTGTATTTGCCACTTTCATTTTCTTTTATTTCTTTAAGAGTTTTATAACCGCTTGATTTCCAATTTTTCAATATTCCATTTACATAACTAAAAGTTCTTTTATTATTCAGCACAGATATATTTATTGCATATTCAATTATTTCTTCTTTAAATAACAACAACCAATTATCTACTTTTTCTATTTCTATAGGACTTAATGTTCTTCCAAAGTTTTCTTCTATTGTTTTATATATATTAGTTGTTGTTGTAGTTAATAAACTATTCTTATCTAATCTATTCTTATCTATACTATTCTTATCTATACTGTGTATACAGTTTGTATCCAAGTTGTATACATTGCTCTTATCAGTGATTAATTGACTCTTTTCTTTTTGATATGTTGTAGGCATTATTCTGTCATTTTGTAAATAATTATTTAATCTCCAATGTCTTATAACAATTACTCCAGATTCAAATGGTATTACATATTGTTTTGCTATTAACATTTTTAAGTCATCTTCTTTATGCCCTGTCATTCTCATAATTGATTTCCAATTATCTACAAATCCATCATCATCCGCATTCATTGATAAGTGAAAATATAAATTTTGTGAACTGTCTGGCATTTCTAGAAAATTATCATTATTTGTTACGGCTTTATTAAACATTCTTCTTTGTGCCATATTACTTACCTATATTTTTGATGATGGCTTTTAACAAACATATAACTGTGTATATTCCTAGAATTATTAGTATCATTGATATAAATATTTCTAAAATTCTTAATATCATTTTTCCACCTCCAGCATGTATTTTTTGTATTTAATCTTATCTCCATAACGGTTAGTTGTTTGTACCCATTTATCAACTATTTTCATGTCTTTTCTTAAGATCCATATATAGTGGCTTAACCTGGTACATCCATATTCTTTTATTGCTTCCCATGAAGTTATTGATCCATAAATTTGTAAATGATTTAATATTCTTTCTTCCATGCTATACTCCAAAAGATATTGCTACACCAATAATTAATCCGAATATAAACCATAGCACATTTTTAACCCATCTTTTTAATTTGTATCTTTTAATTTTTTTCTTACTATTTTTTAAAATTCTATCTCTATTTTCAATCAATTCTTTACATGATATTATTGTTTCTAAATCTTCTATTTCTTTCATTTTTTTCTCCTTTAAAATGTATTTTATTCAACCAACAACCCACTAATAATTGATTTTTTCTCTGCAATTTGATATAATTATTTGCAGAAAAACTTTGCTGAGTTTTTCTTTTTTATTTGATACTTATTAATATTTGAACAAATGCAACCGCAAATAAACCAACTTTGATAAAAGTGATATATGGTTTATAAGCTTCATATTGTTCTTTACTATCAAAAAAGTAATTTATAAGTTTTTCTTTCATTTTCTTTTTTCCTTTCTTTCTTTTTTCTTTTATGTATAACAATCATTAATTTGAGAATAATAATTGTGATACTTAATTGTCTTGAGTTTCCTTACTTTTTGAATCGATCATAACTTTCTCATTAAAATACCATTTAGGAATTTTTGCATTAATTACAATTGTTCCCGGATATTCTCTTTCCAACTTTTTATTTAATTTTTTTATTAAGCTGTAACTTGCTGATTTACCTAATCCTGTTATCTCAATTACATCTTTTACTGTGTAAAATTTCACATTTAACTCCTTCCGTGGTAGAATAAATATTTTATACTAATTTGTTGAATTATTTTCAACTTTTTTCCTAAAAAAATAGTCATAAATATCCGCCGTATCAATATTTAATAAATCAATAATCTGATCCATTTCATCAATAGAAAATGGAACTTTGCCATTTAGCTTCATACTAATTAGGCTTGTTGATTTATTTAGACTCTTGGCAAGAATATCATATGACCCCATCTTTTCTCTTATTAACCCCTTTAGCTTACTATAGTCTTTCATTTTTTCTCCTTTCTCGGTTGAATTATTTTCAACTTGTAATTTAAGTTTAGCATAGTCAATTTATGTTGTCAATAATATTTTTGAAAATATTTCAATAAAGTTGACACTTATTCAATTTTGTTATATAATTTAAGAGGTGATAAATATGAAAGTAGATACATTTGCCAATAGATTAAAAAAGGCAATGATAATAAATGGTTTTAAACAAGTTGATTTAGTTAATAAAACAAAATTAGATAAATCACTAATAAATAAATATTTAAGTGGTGTATCAGAAGCTGGAAGTGATAAGTTATCTATATTAGCTGAAGTTTTAAATGTAAATGAAGTTTATTTAATGGGATATGATGTTGATATTAACGGTAATCCTAATTTGCCCGATTCTAAGTCATTAGATGAATTCGAAATTTTATTTGATAAATACAAAGATACATTAACAGAAAGTGACAAAAATCATATAAAATTTATAATAGAAGAAAGAAAAAAAGCTATTGACAAAGAATTGGGTGAAGAATAATGAATTTATCAGGATTATTGAGGGGTGAAATAACACAGCAAGAATTACTAAATTATTACAATGCTAATATAACTTATGAAGAACTTGATAAGGGAATAAATGGATTTGTAAAATGTTATAAAGGGATTTATAATATTTTTATAAACAAAAACCTTTCTTACTATAAAAGAAAGAAAACTATAATTCATGAGTTAGCACATATAGAATTAAATCATCTGTGTCAAATTAATAAGGATTTATTTGTGTTTCAAATTGACAATTATGAAGATGAAGCAGATAAATATATAAAATTCTTATTAGAAAGTGAGGTGAAATAATGGATAATCAAAACGCAACTCCAGTTGAAGCTCAAAATACTGTACCAAATAATCAAATTACTTGCCCTAACTGTGGAAGTACTAATATGAATATTCAGATAGTAAATGAAGCTGTTTTAAAAAATGCTCATCATAGTATTTGGTGGTGGCTATTCATTGGCTGGTGGTGGATCATCATTAAATGGTTATTCTTAACTATTCCAGCATTAATATTTAAAATATTTGGTATAGGCAAAAGAAAGAAAATAGTTAATAAAACTAAAAAAATTGCTGTTTGTCAGCAATGCGGTAATACTGTTAATTTATAGATAAAAAAAGACTCGTACTGGCATACGGAGTCTAAATGAAAAACTTATAAAAATCTACCACGAATTCTAAGAGTTTTTCTATTATAATTATACTAAAAATATTTTTTAAATACAATAGAAAGAAGTGAAAAAAATGGACAAAATCTATGAAAAAACAAGATATGATAATATCTATAGACATTCTAAGAATTTAAATTATGTTATTAGACATAATGGATCTACTATATCTAAAATAAATAATAGTAAAATTTATGATATAAAGATAGCAAAAGATTATAAATTTAAATTAGATTTGAACATAGAAAAAAAAGAACAGCACACCAATAGTTACTATTTTAAAGATTTATGGAGTGAATATATTGATTATTGCAAAGAAGTTAAAAAACTTGCTTTTAATACATTGAAAAAGAAAAAATCAATATATGATTGCTATCTATCAGGATTAGATAAAGAAAAAGTAAATAACTTAGTTAAGGAAGATATTGCGTTCTTTTTAAATAATTTAGTTGCTACAGATAAACAAAAAAACACTTCTTTAATTGTTTTAAAAGGTTTCTTTACCTGGTGTGAAGAAGAAAAACAAATTATAATGAAAAAACCAACAATAGGTATTAAAAACTTTAAAACACCTAAGGTTGAAATGAAATATTGGAATGCAAAAGAATTTAAAAAATTCATGGATTATATCAAAAGTCAAGACTCATATAGTTCTCATATGATTAAAATTTTAGTTTTATTAGGATTGTATCTTGGAGATAGAATTGGCGAAACCAGAGCTTTAACATGGGATTCGATAAATGAAGAACACTGTACTATAAGAATATCACACTCAATTAATTATGATCCTAATTCAGCTGATTATTTATCTTCAACTAAAACATATGCTTCTGATAGAGTTGTCGATGTTTCTCCAAAACTTATTAAAGAATTAAAAAAATATAAAGAATATTTACAAAAGAGATATATAACATTAAATAATTTAATATTTTATAATTATAGCACTCAAAAACCTTATTCGGATTCTAACCTTAGAAAACATTTTAATGCATTTTGCAAATCAGCTGAAATTAAAAAAATTAGATTATATGACCTTAGACATACATATGTAGCTTTAATGATGAGTGAGGGATGGGAACTATATCACATAAGCAAAAGAATTGGTCATATAAACTACTCTACTACAGTTGATAAATATGGTCATTTAGAAAATAAAATAAGAAAAGAAGTTGCTATGACAACTGACAAGTATTTATAATTTCATGGTAATTTTAATGGTAATTTTTTTAAGAACATCGATAAATATTAATAAGAATTAAAAAACTTTCTTTCCCATCACCTGCTCCAAAGAAAATAGCAAATGCCCTTAAATAAAGGGCTTTTTAATTGTTTGATTTCCAAAAAATGTGGTAATTTTCCATTGTTTCCACCTATTCCGTGGTAATTTCATGGTAATTTTTATAGCTTTTTAAAGTCTAATTATTGACTATATTTAACCATAAAAAAAAGACCTATCACTAAGATAGGTTTTTTTGTGTACTTTCTAAATACTCTTCATATGCAGTAAGGAATCTCATGAAATCTTCGACATCAACCGTTCCTATTTTACTTACAATACACCATTTTGAAAAAGAATATAATTTATCGCATTTTACATGACTATCCATAATTAAGCCATTCTTTTTGCTTTTCTTTATTGGTTCATTATATTTATAATTAGACTTTCCTTTCTCTTTGTCACTATTAGAAGAAACTAAAAAGCCAAATAAATTAGCATCTACAATACTTTGATCCTCATCTATTATTACAAAAAAATGATATTTTGCTCCTTTTTCATTTGGATTATTAACATCAGAAACAAATACTATGTCTCCTACTTCATACTTCTGCATTTATACCTCCATTAGTCTATAAACTCTAGTTTTCCTTTATGTACTTCTTTAGATACAGGATAAGATTTAAAAGCTTCTGTATGTGGTTTTATTAGATTGCGTTTTTTAGCTTCTAAAACTAATTTTTTCACTGCTTTCTTTAAAGAAGCATCCTTGAAACCAACTTTTTTTGCTTTCATTTAAACTCCTCCTATACTATTATTCTACTCAAATTTTATCATTAAATTAATATTAATTTCAAGTAGTAAGTTTGTATTTTACAATAAAAGGCTGTAAAAGTCAATTATATTAGTAATTAAGTCACAAAAAAAGACCTATCTAATGATAGGTTTTTTGTGTTGTTGAACACTATTGCGAATATTTATTCCTTTCGGAACAAGATGTATTATAACATATTCAATATTAATTTACAATAGTTTTTATTTGATTTAATTTGTTATTAGCTTGATCCAATTGAGATTGTAAATCTTTCTTTTCAAGCTCAAGTTTCTCATTCTTAGCTAATTCTTCTTCATATAATTCTTTATAATCTTTTGTTTCAGCTGGCATTATTTCAAGATAAGTGTTGTCTTTATCCTGTGCTATCCATTGGTTTTCATCTATTCTATACCAAGTATATCCGCCATTTTCTTTTGACTCATAATAATTAAATATACTACCTGTATTAGCTTGTCCGATAGATTGAAAATCTGTTCCAGCACCAGTTCTGACATTCAAATATTTAAGTGTCTTTAACTGGTCTTTAGATGTATCTCTTTCTACCGGTTTTATTGGAACATAATATTTTAGTTTTGCATGTTCTTTGCTTCCAACTACTTGATCCGGATATACATAGCATACATCTAATGGATTCACTCTAACACCATTCTTTTCTACCACAAAATGATTATGATATCCAGTAGATCCACTGCCTAATCTACCGCACTTACTCATGAATTCTCCTCTTTTATAGACCTTACCAACTGTTAAATTTGGCTTACTATCAAAATGTCCTGAAGAGAATCTCCAAGTATCTTTACCATCTTTATATTCTCCCCTTATAAAATATCCATAATCTTTTGCATAACTATTTACTGTTAGCTTCATTTCATGTGGAAAATATAAATTTTCATTAGCCATTGGGTTGGCTTTTCCATCTACAGTAACATGTCTTGGAATATCAACTGCTTTATGCCCTGAATGATAATATTGAGTGAAAGCAATATACTTCACACCAAAATCTGGATATATCATATTACTTCTCTCCTACATCTGGTATATTTTCTTCTTGTATTGTATTAAATGATTTGAATATTTTATCTTCTAGCATTGCATATAACACAGTACTATCAACAAAACCAAATAGTCCAGCCCATAAACAATAGATCCAATCAATATTACTAAAACACTTAGCAAATAATGTTCCTACTACCAAATTAACAAAAAAACTGATTAACATTAACCAGTTCTTTTTACTTAATACTTCCTTAATCTTTTGAATTAATAAAGTACTTACACACCCTCCTGCTATTGCTATAATTAATACATTTTTTAATAATTCTACATTTAACATAATTTCCTCCTATATTTTCTTAAATGTTTTTATTTCATTGTAAATCTCTTCTACAAATGAATTTCCTTTGAGTTTTTTATATAACTCATAACTTAATGAAATTGCATCTAATTGATAAAGACTAATTTCTCTTTTATCTTTACATTCATTATATATTTGCAATATATCATTTCTTAAAGAGCATTTAGTTGCTTCCCTATTTGCTTTTAATATGCCAATAAATCCTGCTGCACCACCAATAAAAAAGACTATTTGTGTCCAATAGTCTTTTAAAAATTGCAATATATTCATTCTATTCTCCTTTCTTGTTTTTTAATCTGATATATATGCAGTTCCACTAAAATAATTTCCACCCAAATTTATTGTTACAAAATCTCCATCCTTTGATCCATTAATACCAGATCCATATATATTTGTAATAAGTAAATTATCTCCACCAATCCAAGCAATACCTAGATGGTCATGATTTAAAATCAATAATGCTTGCTGACTTCCTGTTAATTTAAAAGTCATTGATTGTTCCCATGTTACGTGGACTTTATTAGGTGTTCTGTTCAATATATCACTTAATAATTCTCTATTATGTACTATCCCAGTTGAATCGATATAATTTTCTCTTAATTTATAACTTTTACTCATTATAAATATTGCTAAGTATGATACCTAATCAGTTGTTTTTGTATATTCTATTATTGCATATGCACTTGTAATAGTTCCACCAGAGCCAAGTGATGCTCTACCTCTTAAAGAAGTACCATTATAGAAAATAACGCTATAATTCGAAGAACTATCATTCATGGGTACCGGATATATATAATTATTACTTGTTTTAATCATTCCATATATTCTTATTATTTCATCTCTGTGTAATGCACTAATATTTACTAAGTCAGTATTAGAAGATGTTATATTACTTATGTCAAATACTTTTCTATATATTGGTTTTCCATTTACCCACTTACCAACTATTCTCTCACTTGTAGAATACAAATCATTTGCTATATAAGTATCATTTGGCAATTTAACTGTTCTACCCAATTAAATCACCTCTTAACAAATACCTCCTTTCGGAAGTGTTCCATAATATATATATATATATATATCAGAAGCTAATTTCATATTAGTTTTTTATTTAAAACTTCTTAATTTGGATAACCTATGACTTCATATATAAGTATATTTGTATTTGTATTTGAACCAGATACACCGGTTGATTTTATATCTAATTGTAAACTACGGCTATTATCAACAGTGACATTCTTATTACTAAAATTTAATGAACATGTTGCAAATCTCATTGTAGCATTATCAGTAAAACTATATATCACTGTCAAACATGCTGTAGATGTTTTTTCCGGAAGAAATGATTGTGTATAATTTGCTTGCCCCCATGTACCATACCCAAATAGAATGTCAATTTTTTTAAATTTCTTATAATTATCAGATAAAGTAAAATTTTGATTAGTTCCATTAGCATTGTAAAATAAACTTTTACCTATACATTGTTGACTTATATAATTATCGCTCGGTAATCTTAACGATTTACTCATTTTTCTTTTTATAGAGTATTAATATCAGATCGGATATGCAATATTTATCATTATTTCAGCACTATTTCTATTGTCAGTAGAGCCTACATATTCTAATGTTTTACTTTTTCTAACAAACATAGTAACCGTTTGACCACTATTATTAATACCCTGAGGTATCATAATGTTTTGTCTAGGCTCATATGGTAAATTGCATATTACATTACTTGATAAACTATTTATATTGCTTAATTTACCAGCACCATGCAAATAACATACATCCCCTATTCTTCTGTATGCAAGTGGCTCCCAAGAAAAGTTTTCCCAATTTGAATTGGTTATATTAAGTGTTTTCCACCCACTATCTGCAAGTTTACCATACAAATTTCCATTATGTTCAGTGTATTGCACTTTCATCTAATATCACCGGGGTACTCTACATTGTACCCCCTTTCTCCATTGAAAGAAGAAGTTTTAAATAACTCCTCCTTTCTGTATAAGAACTCTCTCTCTCTCTCTCTCTCTCTCTCTCTCACCACAAATCAGTGAGGATGTCAAGAGAAATGTTCTATTTTTATCAACTTTTTTCATATATTTTTTTCCTTTCTACCATGTATCTACAACCTCCCAGCCAAGAACTAAATCGCCATTG
>CAMUZC010000010.1 GCA_947165105.1 uncultured Lachnospiraceae bacterium
ACTGGCTGAATCTGGACAAATTACTAAATCAATATCATTTAATGTTTCTAGCCAATCAATTTTGTCATCAAGTCCGTGTTGCTTATGTTCATGTAAAGTAAAAGTAAGATTGGCTTCTGGAAAGATATGTTTAATATAAAGCCATAAAATACTTGAACTTGTAAAACCATCACAGTCAGAATCTACTATGAACATAATTTTACTATTTGCGCGAAGATGCCGCAAAAGTAACTCTGCCGCGAGATCAATATTTTCAAGACCATATGGGTCTAATTCACATTCAGAAGTTGGATGTAAAAATGTATATATATCTTGAACACCACGATCAATTAAAATTTCTGATAAGGCTTTTTCTGGATTTGTAGTATATTGTTTTCTTAATCTATAATTCATAGTTTATCCTCTCACTTTAATTCTATTTTTATAAAGTTCTTCAAACACTTCTTTTCCTTTATCAAAAGGAGAATCTTTTTCGTTAAGTAAATTATCAAAATCCCAAATATAAGAGAAAGAAGCTTGATTAGAATATTTTTTACACATGCGTTCTATTTTATCTCGATATTTTCGAGCCTTTTCTGTGCGCCAATCAGTATATTCTTTATCTAAAGCAACAACAATTTCATTTGCTCCCAATATATCAGTTAATAAACTAATATGATATTTATTAAATGTAGAGCCGCAACAAGCAACACAATTACTCCATTCGCCATAATAGCCATCATCTAACAAAACTGATTTTTCTGCTTCAGCTATTATTGCGCTTCTACGACGAGTAATTCCTTTTTGATGCTCATAAATACCATATAAATTAAATTGTAATGGATGAGTATATAATACTTTTCCAATTTGAACAGGGCGATATTTTCCGCATTCTTCAATTTCTTTTTTTTCTAATGCTCGTCCGCGAATACCAATTAATCGTCCTTCAATATCAAAATGCGGTATAATAATTTTATTTTGACCTAATGAAAATTTAATTTGAAATTTATCCATTGCTTCTTTAGTTATTCCATCTTTTAACCAAAGAGGATGATAATATTTTGTAAAATAATCTAATACCACTGGAGAATATTCTTCTAAAGCTGGAATATTTGTAGTATATTTATATTTTTCAATATCATTTTCAAAACGATTAGAACGTTTAGTTGTAATAATAATATGTTTTAGAAATTGTTTCACGTAATTTTCTGCTTCTTCTAAAGTAATTGGATATTGATTTAAAGCCATATATTTTTGATATAATTGAAAAATTGACATAGCTTCATCACATTCAGTATAACATCTAAATATTTTATTATTCTGATACCAATATAATTTCATAGATTCAGCTTCATGAATTGGATTATGACAAATAGTAGGACAAACTAGATATTGTTTTTCTTCATTAACATCTATTTGTTCTACTCCTAAACTTTCTAAAAAATTTTTTACATCTGATAAAGTAATTGAATCAATTATATCTTTAGTATTTAAAGTAGCTAAATAAGCATCTCTATCAGCTTCATTAAAATTTGTCATTATTAATTCCTTTCAAAATAATTTCTCCAATTAATAATTTCTTCACTAGAAGAAGAAAATAAATCAATATAAGGCTCTCTAATAGGTTCATTTTCTGCTGTAGTCATAAATAAATCTTCTCTTTCCCCTGTACCTAAATGAAGTCTAATCCAAATTCTAACATTTTTATAGCCGCCACGACGATTTTTATATATATCTAAAACATGAGTTGGACGGAATCTTTCATCTTCAACATATTTCGAGTCTAATAATCCTTCGCGCGCGGCTTTCCGCCATTCAACCATATAACTATTTAAATTTTTTTCAGAAACTCTTGACATAACCATACCTACATCAGCTTTATCTGCTACAGCTTTACTACCGCGAATACTTGTTTCATTTTTAAATTCTCCATCATCCGCCATACCTAAAGCATTAACCTGTGTAGCAGACATAATAAAAAGTTGATAATCTTTTGCAAGCTGTTTTAATTGATTAGCCATCATCATTAGAATAACATCTTCACGAACATTATTTTTGGCAAATTGTCCGAACATACTTGCTGTTGAATGTATATAGTCAAAAGCAACATATTTTACTTCATCAATAGTTGCATATTTCTTAATTGTTGCTTCTACATTAACAAGATTTGGGTCACTAATTTCTTCAATAAGAAAATATCCTTTATACATTTGAAGAATTTTTGCCGCGAAACGAACTCTATCTATTTCACCACCATCGTATTTACCAGTAAGAATATGTGATTCATTTACTCCTGATAAATAAGCTAGCATAATAGTTTGAAGTTCTTCTTTATCCATTTCTGTTACAATAAATAAAACTTTTCTCGGAGGTCTTGGATTTCCACTTTCATCAATTTCTCTAATAAAAGTTCCTTTCTCATGAGAATAACGAATTGGATAAGCTAAATGACAAGCATCAAAAACTGCCGTTCTTGTTTTGCCTGCACCAGAACTTGCAGTCTTTAAATAAAAACAACCTTGTCTTGCTCCACGAGTTGCTGTACTAAAATATTTTCCTTCAAGACTTGGTCCAATATTTGGAAGTCTTTGTAATTCATCTATAAGTTCAAAAATTCCTTCAGAAGGGTCTCCATTTTTTGAACCTCCTCGAAGATATTCATTGCGGATTATATTATATTTTCCTTCAACAGAATTAAGAATATCTTCAAGACTTGCTTCATCGAAATGTTCTTGAATTTTAGCTTCTTCAATAGGACTTAAATCACTTTTATCATCGACATAAAATTCACTAACATCATATCCTTCATTAACTAATCTTCTTAATAAAGAATATTTCTTTAAACGTATATAATAAATTTTAAAATTTGCTAATTCAGCAAATTCAAAACAAGCTTTTAAAAAATCAAGCCCACCATCATTTTGATAAATTATCGCACTATTTCTATGTTTTTCAATTTCTTGATCTACTTCAATTGGTGTTAATTTAGTTGCTCCTTCATTATATAAACTTTGAATACTTATAAAACAAATTCGTGCGACTTTATTTGAACTATCAAAATCAAGTGGGTGTATATCTGGATATTCTATGAATAAAAGAGGGTTCTTCATTAGACATCCAATAACTTGACGGTATGCCATTTTATCCGATAAAGTCACAACTAAATCTCCCCTTAATCATCCAGCCATTCATCTGGATCATATGTTATTTTTTCTTTGCTACTAGTATTTTCTTTAATTGGAACAATATGTTCTCGGACTTCTGTTTGAAGCGCGGCGGCAAGATTTAAACTTTTAATATTTTGATTTCGCCTATACCGCATCATTTCATCAACCATAGTTGGATTAACTAAATATATAGTTTCAACTTTCTTTGGTTTTTTAAGAACATTATAAATATAATCTAAGCAATTAACAATTGTTTCATCTGAATAACCATAAGTGTCGATTAAACGTTTACGCTCAGTCCAAATTCTTGGTCCAGGAGTTTTAATTCCAAAAATAGAACAAACTTTATTTGCAAATTTTTCTTGCTCCATTTTTTCATTATAACATTTTTTACAATACCAATAAGAATTTTTAGCTTTTGGGCCGGTATAACTTACCATATCTTCATTTCTAAAAACTTCTTTACAAACATGACATTTATGAGTTGGACGAATTGCCATACTAATCACTCCTACATTTTAACTATATTAAGTATAGCATAAAACATAAAAAAAGTCAATAAAAAAAGAGCATAAGCTCTTTTTTTATTATAGTAATTCTCGCATTTCATCAACGAAAAGTTCTACTAAATCAGACTGAGAAGGTACGGCCGCGCTTAATTTGAAATCTTCAGAACCAAATATTCTTCGAATTACATCTTTCATAACATTTAAATGTTGTTCTTTTTCTTCATCTGTTTTTGCAGACTCTAGATAATTCACCCAAACTTCCTTAGCATCATTAATAACTTCTTGAAAAGGACGAGCCTTGATTTGAGCAATTTCAGTGTGGTCAGTTACTTCAGCACCATCAAGTTCTACTGCTTTATCAATAGCATCTCCTATTGCCTCGACTAATTCATTATAACCGAATTTAATCTTTGGAGCAAGATATTGATAACGACTTCCTGCAAATACTGTTGGAGTAGAACGAGTATATAGAAAACGTTCAGAAGTTCCATCTGTATTCATTTGAACTTGTAGATAACCAATAATATCAACAATACTATTAATAATTGTATAACATTGATTTGGTAAATCTGGAGCTACCGCGGTAATTTCATTACCATCTTCATCTCTCATTTCAGTAGGTTTATCTTTACTGTGCGCGATAAATAAAATACCAAAACCAAGTAGAGTAATTTCACGCCAGCACTCTGAGAATTCATTACGAAGCATACCCCAACCTTGGCCCCAAGGAATATCTCTTATACTATCAACACCTTCACGTTGACAAATATATTTTTCACAAAGTTGCCAAGCAATAGAAGCAGTATCTACTACAATACTATCATACATTTCGCGCGCTTGAGGTTTACGAAGCTGGGAAAGAACTTTTTTAAAATCGCCCCAACGAAGAATGGGCACACTACGTATTCCAGCCAAAGCATTTGTACCTTGCTCAAAGTTAAGGAATAATGAACGAGGAAGTTGAGAACCGAATGTCGATTTACCGGTCTTCACTTTGTTATCTTATCGGCTCTTTATCCGATAATTCTTATACTTAATATTTGTATAAGGTCAGATTATCTTTTCTTCTACTTGAGAAGTTACTGGCTCGTGGGACTTTATTTCACCAAAGAGTTGTAAGCATTTTTCATATTTACGAGGTAAATAAAGAATAGGATTATTTTTATAGAATAATTCATATAATTTTTTTGCAGAAGTTTGAGAATATTGAAAATAATAAGTATTACCACGATTATCTTTTTGTATTTTTACTTTCGGAATATTATATTGATTTTCAAGAATATTAACAATATCTCGCAAAAATTGTTCATTATATCCACACAATGACGCTCGGCAATATTTCCCAGCTGTGCAGAAAGTTCCATCGCCGTCAAAATAACCTCGTATAAAATCAATATATAAGTCTTTTGGTAAATTATAAGGAAATTGAAAAGTTTTTGTTTTATTATTTACTATTCCAAATTCACTTAATCTTTGTTTGATTTTTTCACTTCGAAAAATAAACTCTGAAACTTCAAAACCATCTTTTGTCAGATAGTCTCTAATAGGATAATTACTACAAAGTAATGTCCTTATTTTTTCTAAAAAAATTTTATCAATTTTAGATAATCCAATTTTTATTCCGCCATCTTTTTGAATACTTCCATCTGCTGCAAGAAAACCAATAAGATATACATTAGTTGGATTTAAATCTGTGAAAAAATCATCATAAACTTTATATTTTCTTTGATTTTGAGGAGAATATTTATTTTGCTCCTCTTTACTTCTAATATGAACTCCTTCTGCCATTAGCATTTTTTTTAATCTATATGTACTAATTTGTGTTTCTTTACTTAATTGCACTAAGCTTTTTCCGCGTTCATATAATTGCTTAATAACGGTAATATCCATAGATAGAACCCTCCTTAAATGTTTAATTGTCCTAATCGTTGCGCGTGTTATTCTTTTTGAGGAATAACTTCCGCTCTGATTGCCATTTCAGGTTTCCAGATTTTCCAGTAATTATCTTATATAATCGCTTATATAAGGCCCAATTATTTAGGCTGACCGTAAATTAATAAAAACTTTCCTTTTAAATCTCTTGAAATTTTACTTGGTTCAAGAGAAAAAATATCAATATCATTCGCCATAACTTAACCCTCCTTAAAAAATAGTTGGGAATTTATTATTCCCAACTAAACTTTCCACCAGGAGCGGCTGAAACCGTAGCAGATTTAGTAGAACCTCCCTTCTTTGCGTCTACTTGCATCTGCTCTAGACGTGCCTTACGCTCATTAAATGCTTTCTTAATTTCAACAACATCATAAGCGAAATCCTCATCAAAAGGCTCATCGGAACCACGAGTAATAATTAATTCACGTACCATACGAGTAGAAGTCTCAGGTAATTCCTCGCCCCAAGAACTTGCACTCGCGGAATGCTTCTCTTCCTGAGAAGTTACACGAATACGACCACCAACATTAACAGTTTGATTCTCTTCCCAGTTACGAGAAATATAATTAACAGCATCATTGTCCTCAACGATAAACTCAATTACATCAAGTCTACCACCATACTGAACAACTGCACCCTTAATTACAAGACGACCAGTTGGCTCACCCTCACGGTCTACTTCCTCATGCATATCCATAATGAAAATATCCATATTGAACGAAGCAATATCTGCCATCTTACCTTCATTTAGGAAAGAAGTATTAATTTGCCAACCATTAATTAGTTGGCCACTACGAGCCACAAAGTTATTCTCACGAATATTCGCACTAGTCATACGAACAATTGTTGCTTCAGCTTCGCCATAGTCCTGAACAGTCTTCATCTTCTTCATTTCTTGAATATTCTTATATCCAGGATGTGGCTTATTCTGAGAAGTATATTGAGTTGCGAAAATGCTTACAGGAATTTCACTGGTTTCCTCGCGGCCACCATAGGTTTGAGTGACACGAACTGTAAAATTACAACTTTCATAAGCTTGACCTGCAGAAGTCTTACCTTCGCGGAAAGTAGTATCTAATAGCTTACCAACAATATTTATCTTATTTGTTGCTTGTTCCATAATATTTTTACTCATAATATTTTACCTCTTATTTTATAATTTATTAATACATTTTTAATATTTTTATTAAGATAAAAGAGCGGCCCCGAGCGGGGACCGCCCTCGATTATTCAATTAAGCATTTTCCTTTGCGGCCTTAGCAGCAGCGCGCTCAGCAGCCTTACGCTCCTTCTCTGCTGCCTTAGCAGCCTGCTTAGCCTCTTCCTCAGCAACTGGATCATAAGCTAGGCCAGCCTCAGTTAGAGTCTCATGACGAATAGTCTTTACCTTTGCCTTACGAGTCTCAGTGGCAGGCTCAACCTCAACCTCTTCCATACGCTCAGTAACATAACCCTTCTTTACTAGACCATTAATAGAACCGGTAACGGCGGGAACTGAAATACCTAGGGTCTCCGCGATCTCATTCTTGGTATACTCCTTACCAAAATTCTTCTTTAGAAAATTTAGAACTAGCTCACTGTTTGGGGTAATCATAATACATCAATCTCCTTTTTAAATACATTTATTAATTTGTTTTAAAGCGGTAAGGACTTCTTTTCTCCTTTTCCTCTTTACAAAAATATTATAACAGATTTTAAAGTGAAAGTCAAATATTAAATAATTTTTCTTGTTTAAAATCAAGCTGAGATATTTCCTTTCCCTTTTCTGTGTTTATATTATAACATTATTTTCTATAAAAGTCAAATATTAATTATTCCTTTTCATTTGAATCTTCTTTAACAGTAAATAACTTTGTAGCTAAAGCTGGAACATCATCATATTCAGTATTATTAATTTGATCTAACTTAGGAATAACATCTAATTTATAACCATCAAGAGCTTTTTGTTCATTTTTAATACGGGCATCTAATTGATTCGCTACGATAATTGCACCAACTAATATTCGAGCATAATCTGCTTTATCCAGTTCTTGATTAGTGGTTAATTTATCATGTAAATTTAAATAATCATCTCGCATTGTTTGAGCGGTTTCTTGCTCTTTAGCTTCTCCTTTATCTTGATGATCATTCATAACTTGCTCTGCCAAATTAGCAATCTGCTGAGCAATTAAAGTAAATAATTCTAAGTATCTGCTATCCATAATTATATCTCCATTACATAATTTCTATTTCAGATTCTATTCCTCTTGCGTCAATAATTCGTACTCCACTAGTAACACGATTTTGAACTGGAATTGAATCTATATTTAATAGAACCGCTTTATTATTTGTTGTAATAAATATTTTTTCTTGAGACATTGGAACAGCAAAAATTGTAGCAAGATTTTCATCTTTTAAAGACATAACTTGAGGACCTTTAACCGCGCGACTTGTAGTATTAAAATCTTCAATCTTAGTTATTTTTCCTTTACCTGTGGTAGTAATAGTTAATAAACCTCGATATTCAATATTTTTCTTTACTAATGTCGCCGCACGAATATATTCTTTAGTAATTAATTTTATAGCTTTAACACCTTTAGTTAATCTACCAGTAGTAGATAACTCATTTAATTCATAAAAATTATAATTACCACTACTACTTGCAATGAAGATTTTATCTTCATCACTCATTGATAGATAAACTCCAATTAATTGATCATCTGGTTCTAACTTCATCACTGCAGTACCTTTCTTGGCTCGTACATTATATTCTCGTGTTGCAGTCTTTTTAATATAACCTTTCTTACTTATGGTTACTAAATTATGATATGAATTGAAGGAAGTTGTATCTATTAGTAGCAGGACTTTTTCATTATCTTGCAACATAATGAGTTCATAAATTGAATAGTCCTTTCCATAATCTAAATCTGCAAGAGAAAAGTTATACATTCTACCTGCATTAGTAAAAGCTGCTACTATGCCAAGATTAGTAGTATATAAAGTATTAATTAAATTCGCATTTTTTGGAGGCTTAATATTTACTCCACGACGACCACGTTTTCCACCTTGTAAATCTTCTTTTTTAACAAGACGAAGCATATTGTTATCAAATAACATAATACCAATTTCTTCTTCTTGAATTTGCTGTTCTTCCTCACTATCATTTTCTATAATATTTAAAATTTTAGTTCTACGAGAGTCTCCATATTTATCCGCAACTACTTGTAATATTTTTATTAGCTCATTATTTAAAGCGGTAGTATCAGATAATAAGTATTGACACCATTCAATTTTTTCAGTAAGTTCTGCTTGTTCATTTGTTAGTTTTACAATATCTAACTTAGTTAAAGAAGATAACTTCATTGCTAAAATAGCTTTGGCTTGTTCTTCATTAAAATTAAATTTATTAATTAATCCAGTTAATGCTTCAGTTGGATTACTAGAAGCGCGGATAAAAGCAATAACTTCATCTATAATTGAACAAGCTCTAATAAGTCCATCAACAATATTTTTTCGTGCTAGTGCTTTATCTAAATCATATTGTAAAATATTTCTTTCACAATTTTGAATATGTGCAATATAATTTTCAAAAATTTCTCGTAATCCCATAATTTTAGGAAAACGACCATCTTTTAAAACCCACATATTAATTGTAAAATGATTTTCTAATGAGGTATCTTTATATAATTTTTTCATCATCTTAGTGGGATTAACTCCCTTATTTAAAGTGATGATAATTTCCGCGGTTTTACCAGTATTATCATTTATGTCACTTATTCCATAATTTTCATTTTCTATTACAATTGCTTTTAATTGTTTTACAACATCACCGCTATATACTCCATAAGGTAATTCAGTAATACGAATAGTATTGTCATCTGGATAATAATCCATTTTAGCTCGTAGTTTACAAGCGGAACCTGTGCCATTTTTTAATGATTCTTTTACTTCTAATGGGTTAATAAGAATTCCTCCAGTTGCAAAATCTGGCATAATTAGAATATCAGAATCAGAAGCATTAGGGTTTTGAATTAATTTAATAATTGCAGAATTAACTTCTGTAAGATTAAATTGGGGGATAGAACTACTAATAGCAATACCTAATCCTAATGTTCCATTACAAATATTAAAATAGCCAATACTTGGCATTACAGCAGGATAATCTTCAGTTTCATCAAAGTTTTTCCGCCATTGAGAGCCAATAGCATTTTGATTTAATCCGTTATAAAGATAACTAGAAATTTCTCCTAAGCGTAATTCAGTATAACGCATAGAAGCTTCATCGCCGTTGCTAATCATTGTGCCATTATTCCCTTGACACTCCTCTAATGGAACTCTCATTGCAAATGGTTTACTCATACGCATATAAGCTTTATAACAAGAAGCATCGCCATGTTCATATAAATGGCCAAGACAATCACCAACAACTCTTGCACTTTTAATAAAAGGCTTTTTATGTGTATTTTTTGTGATACTCATTTGAGAATAAATGAGCATTCTTGCACTGGGTTTTAACATATCACGGACGTCACAGATAGCCCTATCAAGGATAACATTTCCCGCGTAGCGCTCAAAATTTTCTTCAACTACTTGTTTCATGTTTCTTTGGTCTATCATAATTTAAATCCTCCAAAATCAATTGTTTGAACATATTCTTTTCGTGGTGATACGTCTTCGCCCATAAGTGCAATTAAAGTTTCTATACCATCATCTGTAGGAACAAGTTGTTCAAGATGCTGGTTTTGAATATCAAAAAGGGACTCTTTTAAATCTTTTGGACTCATTTGTCCAAGACCTTTAAAGAAAGTAATTTCCCCATTTTTTTGAGTTCTTTCTTCTAATTCCCTTTCATTATAATAATACCACGTTTTTCCCTTAAAGTCAAGTTTTGAGGTCGGAGGTTTTAACCAATATAATCTACCTTCTTCAATAAATTCTGGACATAGTTTTTGAAGAATAGCCATAATTAATAAGCCTATATGACTTCCATCAAAATCTGCATCGGTACAAATAGCAATTTTACCATAACGAAGTTTTTTATTATTATATTTTTGCCCATACACTAACCCAAGTGCTTGTAATAATAATTTTACTTCGTCATTTTCTAATACTTTTTCAAGAGGATTAGATAAAGCATTAATTGCTTTACCGCGTAACATAAGAATACCAATTTTATCTCCATTCTCTGCTTTTTGCCGACCAGTACTTATTGAGCCTCCTGCAGAATCACCTTCTACAAGAACTAGCATAGAATCTTGACCAAGTTTTCTCGCTTCACGAAGTTTATCACTTTCAATAAATTTCTTTTTTGCTGCGGCAGTCATTTCTTTTTCATGATTAAGAATTGCTTCACGAGTTTTGTCTGCGGCAGCTTCTGCCTTTTTACGAATTAATAATGAAGATAAAATTAATTCAAATTCCTTTGGGTTTTTTTCTTTAAAGTTGTTTAGCATTTGCGTCATAGAACGTTGTGCTAAACCACGAAGTTCAGGATTAGTAATTTTACTTTTAGTTTGACCATCATAAATTGGGTTTTTAAGATTTACAGAACAAATATAAATTAAGCCTGTACGGGCCATATCACCATCAAAATCTCCTAACTGCTTTTTCATAAAAGAAGTAATTGAAGTTTTAATGCCGGTGATTGGAGTCCCGCCAGACGGATTTTCACCGCCATTAGAAAATAAATAAAATCTTTCTTTTTCTTTTGTCCATTGTGCTATAATTTCAATATCTATATCATTCTCACTTGCTGTATAATGTAACGGAGTTTTATGAATAGGATTTTTAATATGTTTTTCAGCAAAATCAATTAATCCATTTTTGCTGCAATAATTCTTTACTTCTTTTGTTTCTCCATTATTAACAACAAAAGTTATTCCTTTATTAAAATAAGAATATTCTTCAATTATTGAGCAAATTTCATTATAATCAAAATTAATTTCTTCAGAGCTAAAAACCGATTGGCTTGGTTTGTACCAAATGTAAGTTCCTTGTTTTTCATTTTTTAATGGCTGTTTTTGACAAGTAGTATATTTTGGAATTCCTTCCTCAAATTCCATATACCACGCTGCACCATCTCGATAACTAGTTATCTTAAAAATATCTGAAGAACAACAAGTAGCCGCGGAACCTGTACCATTAAGACCTCGACTTTTCCCGCCATAAGCATTATCATCAAATTTTGCGCCAGAGTGATTTTCAGTAAGAAGATTAATCATTACTTCTTCTGTAAAATCATTCGCGCCATGCGGCATACCTCGTCCATAATCACGACAACTAGCCCAATTTTTACCTATAGTTAATTCAATTTTTGTTGCAGTTGGACAGACAAGAGCTTCATCTGTTGCATTATTAACTAATTCTAGGAGACCTGCAATTACTCCCGTATGGTCTGCGGAGCCTAGATAAATACCTACGCGCGCACGTACTCCTTCGCGAAATGTTAATTGCTGAATTGATTTAGCATCATAATTCATTTAAAATCTCCTCCAATTTTTCTTCTATATCATCTTTATATGTAATATAACATAATTTTATATTATTGTCAAGACAATAATCTAATTTTCTTTTATCATATTTTTTTCTAATTTCAAAAGCTTCAGGAGTATTCCATCCATGAGAACGAACAGTATAATGAATATCACCTTGATATTCAATTAAGCATTTTAAACTATTATCCTCATTTAAAATAGCGAAATCATATCGTAGTTGGCGACCACCATCTCCAAATAAATCTGGAAAAACATACTCTGTGTTAAATTTAATTCCTTTTAAAGTTAATAATCTATGAATTATCATATTACCTTTTGAATTAATACACCCGCATGAAGATGTATCACCAAAAGTAAGATACTGGTGTTGAATATGACATTGATTACCGCAGTCACATTGGCATAACCATAATCTACTGTGTTTACCATTTGTTCTGGTAATAAAACCATCTTCTTTTATAACTACTAGTTTTCCAAAACGCTTTCCAGTTAAATCTCCACCGCGTAATAAATTACTTTTTGTGGCTTGTTCTTTTTGATAGCAACCACAAGATTTCGTATTTCCAGAGCGTAAATGTTTCCCAAGAACTATGACTTGATTTCCACATCTACATTGACAAAGCCATTGTGCTCGGTCTTCTTTATTATTCTCTGCGCGTTCAATAACTGTTAAATATCCATAAGTATTTCCAATTTCATTTTTTACTGGCATTTTAATCACCTCTTATCTTCATAAGATAAGTAGCATTACTGGACTAAACTTATTGGATATTCTTTCAGCCCAGAAAATATCCCTCCTTTTCTTTATATTTAATTATATCATAAAATAAAGAAAAAGTCAAGTTAATTTAACTTGACTAATTATTTTTTAAAATATTTTTTACATGCTCTGCAATTGCTTGTGCCAATTGAACTGGTACTGCATTTCCTACCATTTTATATCCATCATCAACCTTATCATAAATAAAAATAAAATCATCTGGAAATCCTTGTAATCGCGCGCATTCTCTAACCGTTAATCTTCTATAAAGTTTTTCATACCCCGGAGCAAAAATAAATTTATCAGTTCCAATTTTTTCCATTTTGGGTGCCTGAGGATGTAGTTGACATTGCCTACCAGAAGCTTGAACTGTAAATCCACACTCTTCCCACGATCTTACTCTATTACGTGACATATACATTGAAGAAAAGTCTCCAGTAAAATACTCGTGATTTGGAATTTTCAAACTATCATTTGCTTTATTGCCGATTTTTGCTGCAATTGCAGTTTCTTGTAAATCTTGTATTGCATCTCGTAAATTTGTTTTTTTATATGAAGGAAGATCTAAATTTGGTATGATATTTAAATCTTTTCTAATACCAAAAAAAATAACCCTTTCTCTATCTTGAGGCACGCCAACAGAAGAAGCATTAATTTTTTTTATAACTATATTATAATTTGCTTTTTCAAAACTTTCAATAAAATTTTTTAAAGCATTTTTGTTTTTTTCGAATAAAATTCCCGGAACGTTTTCACAAATAAAGAATTTAGGCTTTTTTATTTCTAATACTTTAATATAATCAATAAATAATTGTCCTCGTGGATCTTCAATTCCTTTTTGAGCGCCGGCAGCAGACCAAGATTGGCAAGGAGGACCTCCAATTAATCCATCCGCATCAGGAATAGTATTAATATCTATTTTTCTTAAATCATTATGATTAAGAGGGCATGTATGATTTCTTTCATAAGTAGCCCATATATGTGAATCAAATTCATTTGCAAAGATAATTTCAAATCCTGCTTTTTCAAAACCCAAATCTAATCCGCCAGCTCCAGAAAATAAACTAATAATTTTCATAAATTATTCACTTCCTTAAAATGTTTTAAAGCGTCTCTTTTTGCTCCATATTTCAATGGGGCATCAAATATCATTTCATATTCTTTTAAATTATTCCAATTAACATAAACGGCTAATCTCCTTTTCTTTATATTTAATTATATATCATGAAATAAAGAAAAAGTCAATTAAAAATCTCCTAAAAATTCTTTCATGTGCTCGCGCAACCAAGGCTCATTAATATGGTTTTGTTCTTTATAATTAATTCTTATAATTGGAATATTTAATTGCTCAGCCTTAGAATCTTTTCTTTTATCTCTTTCTTTATTTAATTCTAATTCGCCTTTATGCATTTCAGCACTATCATGAAATTCTCCGTCATATTCTATAAAAAGTAGTGGTTCTTCTTCTTTATTAAAAATGGCAAAATCTATCCGCTGATTATCAAATCCATATTCTGAGATATAGAAAAAATTTTCATTATCTCCAAAAATACGTTTTAACAAATTATTAAGTCGTTTTTCATTTGCGCTACCAGAACGACAGACACAACTATCATCTCCAACTTTTAGATGATCTGAGCTTTTATAATCTGTAATTCCACAATATATACAGTGTGCTTTATAGTATTTACTATGCCCCGTCCAACCCATTTTTTGTTTTAAATCTTTATTTTTCAATTCTTCATCTAAATGCCAGCATCCTACTGTATCGCCAATTTTCATTTCTTTAAATTTAAATTCTTCTAATTGTCTAGCTTTTTTCGCGCACGCACCACAAGAAATTTGTGTTCTACCATTTAATTTACTTCCTCTTACGCTTGCCCAAGGATGAATTGGGTCTTTCATTGTAGGACAATCTGGAAAATGACATCGACATTTTAAATAAATTCCACAAGTAGTTTCTTCAATTTTTTCTTCATCAATATCATAAGGTTCTAAAAAACCATATTTTTCACGCCATCTAGGAGTAATATATTTTTTTGCGGCAATACGCATTTTATCTGTAATTTCTCTCATTATTATCCCTCCTTCAAATATTCAAAAAGCCAAGTTTTTTCTTGGCTTTAATAAGCAACATGCCGAAAAATATTCGGTTCTTCTGCTTCAAAAAATCCTTTCTTTTCTTCATTCCAAAGAAAATATATACGTTGTTCTTTTCCCGCGCTTTGATATAAGCCAGGAAAATGACAAAGAACAAAACCAGCACGAAAACAACATTCTTGAATATCAGCCCAATTTTCATTCATAGCTTTAATCGCGGTATCAAGGTCATAATAGAATCCCATGTAATTTTCACCGCCGGTGTCGGGAAATCCAGAATACGTATCTCCTTCTGGCTTATGATACATAAGCTCTTTATCGGGATTCTTAAAAACTACAATTTCAAAAATTGGAACTGGTTTTGTACCATCTTTTTGAGTATACTTATCTTGATACCATTTAATATAATCTTGAATTTCTTGATATTTAGACATTTATTTCTCCTATTCTTTTTGCGGTACTTTTTCTAAAAGTACATTCAGAACTTCGTAGACTTTTCCATAATAGTTCTCCATCATAGGCCACAATAATACAATCTTTTAAAATCTCTTCTTTTTCTTTAAACCATAATTTTAAAAGCGGAATTGTTAAAGCTCCACTTAAAGTATCATCACTTGATTTATGGTTAAAAACACGGTCAAAACCATCTTTTGTGAAATAAGGTCCGCCGCCATCCGGTTTTTCATATCTATAAAAAATCATTTATATAATACTCGCTATAAAACTTAAAATTGGATGCTCTCGTTCCAATGGATCAATTCTATTAGTACAAATCCATGAAGCTTTTTCCCAATTGCCTGCCCAAATGCAATAGCGACAAAAGCTATGGTAATTGTATAATTGTTTAATTATGTTAAAGTAGTTTTGTATATATAATTTCATGTTAATACTGTCTTACACCAATAAAAAGTTTCATTTTTACCAGAATATAAACCATATCTATCCCAACTATTAATTATATCAACAATTTTATTATGTAAATCATCTAAAGGACAAATATAAAAATAAGAAGCACTTGAATAAGTCATTAAAGAAGTTGGTTTATCAGTAATTTGAATAGTTATTATATGTTTATTTAAACCATAAGCATAGCCATTTTCCCAATTTGTTCCTGCGGTGCTTTCGCGGCCATGACTAATCATAATAAAAACGTCGCACTCTTGAATAGCTTTAATATCTGCTTCAAAAACTTTTCGCGCCCATTCTTCTTGCGGCATATCCCAAGCATTTTCAATTTTTAATTCCCAAGGACAATATACTTCATGATTGCCATACTCGCGGAAAATTTTGGCAATTTGAACCATATTATAGCGATTTTCTGTGTCACAAGACCCAGCGAGATAGATTTTCATTTATTACTCCTTTCCCATTCTTGATAATAAGAAATAAAATCAGCTTTTCCAAAACCTGGTGTACTTGTATTTCTTAAAGCCAATCCTTCAAAATCTGCCTCTAAAACAAATTGCTCAGCTTGTTTTGTTAATGGTTCAATAAAGAAAAATTGTCGATTTTGTTTCATATCTTCTAAAATTTTAGAATAATCATTTTTAGTAAAAATTTTAGAATAATCTTTATAGCCTTGTCTATATAAAGCATATTTCCAATTTTCATCTATATATTTCATTGCTTCAGAAGTTGCATTATATTGCCATAAATTAAAATCTTTATGTTTTATTGGGGGAGATTTTAATAAACGTAAATTGTGAGTAACAGATTCTTTTGTCCAAATTTGAAATACACAACGTATTGAAAAATCTTTACCGTTGTTTGTAAAGCTATTTTCTGGTAAATATTGATAAGCAAGCAAATTAAATTTTTTATCCAATTCTTTTTGAACATTCCATTTCATAAAAGAAACTGGAACAATAAAAGCAATAATTTTACTATATTTTGCTGCATGATTAAAAAAATCTATAGCCAATTTCGAACGTTTTCCAAAAGGAGGATTACCAATTGTAACATAATCATTACGAGGTAATTCTAATGTTAAAAAATTTGCTTGTGTAATATTTTTACCTTCTGGTTTAATATCAAAGGCTTCATATTGTTTTAAAAAAGGTAAAAAATTTCCAGAACCAGCAGAAGGTTCTAAAAAATATTCTTTAGATATAGAAGGATAATGCTTTTGTAAAAAACAAAAGCATTGCTTCGCTATATTTGGCTTTGTATAAAATTTATCTAAACTATTCATAATATCACGTCACCTTAAAAAGATATACATGGCTAAATTATTCCCGCAATGATTTTTCCAACTAAAATTAACCCGAATTGTATCTAATACTACGCCAAACTCATTCATTTTAATAGAAGTATCATACTCTTTTTTAATAATATCTGTATCAGCAAAATTACTAATTTTTTTTGTTTTATAATTGTAAACAATTAAACTTTTTGGCATATTTTTTCTAGGACTAATTTTTTTAGTAACACAATCATTAATGAAAGCCTGTAATAATTCAGGATTATTTAAAAAAGCTTCATAAACAGCTTTTACAAAATCTCGGCGCCAATTTTCATCCTCTTCAATAAAATTATCTCCAAATTCTTTTGCTTCTTCTTTTGTGAGAGGATTGGTAGCATATAAATCATTTTCCCATTTATGGGTTGAAGAAATGGCTTGAAAGCTACTATAAAGTCCAGATTTTTTCATAAATTCAATATGAGAGGGAAAATTCTTAGGAAGATATTTATAGAGATGCCTAATAGTAAAATTTCCCCAAGTTCCCAGTCCTTGTGAGACTCTTTTTATTTCTTTCTTTTCTCCGTTAATAATTAAATCTCCATCTTCTGTTCCAGTATAATTTCCAATCCATTCAATAGAAGTAATAGGATTTATTTTTTCATATTGAGAAATAAAATCTTTGGCGTTTTCTATAATTTCAAGCCAATCATTATTTGGAATATGATCTGGATAAGGATTATTATAATGGTTATTCTTTTTTACCATTACAATTGCTTGCTCAAAACCCTTACCATACCATTGATTATCTGCTTTCTTATTAATTGCCATAATTATTAATTCCTTTCTTTCTTTCTATAAATATTATATCAAAATTTAAATATTAAGTCAAATATTTATTCTCTTCTTAAACCAAGTTTTCTAGCAATATCATCTGGAATAGGTTTATCAACCTCACTAGTAGCCATTCCTCTTCCATCAAGTAAATAATAACTATTTAACCAGTCTTGCCACGTTGGATATTGACCTATAGAAAAACTAATTAACCATTTAAAAATTCCATATTTTTCATTACACCAAAATGGTTGAATTGGATGACCATAACTTGGAATCGCGCTAATTTTAGAATTACTATTTTCTTTTATAGCAATTTCATACATCTTTCGTGCGTATTTTCCATAATTACTTTCTTTTTCTCCATAAAGAAACCAAATAGGTACGTGTGCAATATTTTTAATTTTATTAGTGTAATCATGAGCACAAGACAGCGATGCACCAGCAGAAAAAAGATCTGGATATTTTTCTATTATCTCAATTACGCCCATCGCGCCTAAGCTATGCCCGGTTAAAGATATACGTTTTGAATCACATTTATAAGTAATAACAATTTCGTTAATTAATTTTATTAATTCTGCCGCATAACTTTTCCAAGTATCTTTAGGTAATTGCGGCATTAAAATATAAGCATCAGCTTTAAATTTTCCATTGTTTAATGAAATATAAGGCTCGCGTGCTTTTAATTTAGAAAGTGAAGAGCCAATTTCGCCGCTACCGTGCATTACGACAATTAATGGTAGATTAGTTAAATCAGTTAAGTGCGAAGGTTCGTACAATAAGTATTTAAATTTTCCAAATAAATTTTCTTTTATCATGTTACTCCTCCTTTCTAATCATTTCAAACATTGTTGGTTTATTAATCTTATAACCACATTTTTCATAAACATGAATTGCGCGACTATTATCTGCATTTACCCATAAATTATTTAAGTTATATTTTTCTGTAAGGTTTTTTACAATTTCTGTTCCATATCCTTTATTTTGATATGGTTCAAAAATTGATAATCGTGTGAGCATATGATTTTTAATATCTACTTCGGCTTCTCCAATTTTGATTCCGCTGCGAAATAATTCAATTTCCTGATAGAGTTCATTCTCTTTGAAAGTCATATTATCATTCCTTTGAAAGCTCTAGTAATTGTCCAATTGTTTTTTCTCGTAGCCATTCTATTGGAATTACTTTAAGAGTTGGAGCAAGTTCAATTGCCGCAACTAGATCACCTATTGTCCAATCTTTATCAATTAATTTTGTTTCAAACTTATGGGTTTCTAAAATTTTATCTGCATCAATTGGTCTCATAATTATCTATCACCTTAATCATATTATTAGGAAGAAGTTCTAAAAAGTCATTGTAACAAATATAATATTTATTATCAATTGTCTTATCAATATGATAATGACCGCAAAACCATTTTTTAAAATCAACTTCTTGAACAATCATTTTTTCTAAATAATTATTTAAAGTATCGTGTTGTGGGTACCATTTATCAAATTTATCAAGAATACTACTTGGTAGACAGTGAGTAATAATATAATCTACTTTATTATTATATTTAATTAAATTATTCACTCCTTCTGCCATTTCATTGTAAGAAGGAATTTCTTCAAACCACCAAGATTTACCTTCTTTACGATATACTTTATCAACAGAAGTTGCGCCACCCATAGTAAAAAATGTCATATTGTTTAAAGTGAATATCTGGCCGCGCATAAGGTGTTTTACAGAAGGACGAATTTGATGAATTTTTCCACCATTCCAAATAGCAGTTGAATAGGAATAGATAAGTGGAAAGTTCTCATGGTTTCCATCTACAAAAAGAGTAGTAAATGGTCTATCTTCAAGCCAGTCTAACCAATATTTATCACAATTATTTCCGTTCCAAATACAGCCAAAATCTCCACAAATAATTACATAATCATTTTTAGTAAGATTTCTACCTTCTGGAAAATTTTTAAAACTAAGACGTTTTGTTTCAAGAGAACCATGAGTATCTCCTGTAAAAATTATTCGTGACATTTTAGTTATCCTTTCTTGGAATTGATTTTGCAAATTCTTGTAATTGCTTTCTTGCTGGTTCAAAATTAAAATCTACGTCTATAACAATTTTCCCGTTTTCATTTTCTTTATTTTCTTTTTCTTGTTTAACTCCTAACATATAGTTCTCTAGTTTATTAATGCGATAATAAATATCTTCTAATAATTCTGGAAGTGATTTATTTGCAAAATTAGAGCTTGTAGTATAACTCATATTAATCCTCCTGTGTGGCACTAAAGCCAATTATATTTAAACCGTAATAGCGGTCAAGTAAATATTCTAAAAACTTATCTCCATTATGAACGAGAACAGGCTTATCAATAGTATAGTTATCATCTTCTAAATCTTCATAATCTAGAATTTCAACGTCAGAAAAACCGTAAGACTTTGCTTTGACTTCAAAAGCTCTCTTATCCTGAGTAATAATTGTTGCGCCATTTTCATGTGCAATTTCAAGTAGCTTCTTTGCTTTACCAGTTCCACGATTTTGGATAATTGTAATCATTTTATTTACTCCTTTTCAAAACATTTTTTTAATGGTTCAGGAAAAGTTCTTGATACATACATAATTTTTCCTTCATCATCTTGAGCTACATAATTCATCATAGCACAAAAATCACAAGGCTCCCAAATTAAAAAATCGTTATTAGGATATTCAATTGGATGCTTCTTTAACCATTCTCTACATTGACTAGCTTGCTTTGCTTTATCGTTACTTAACATTTTAAATGTGCAAATATGATCATGTAAACCATTTCCACCAAGAACTTCTTGATCGTCAATCTCACGATAAATTAATTTAAGTTTAGCTGTTGCTTCTTCTTGATTCTTTAAAACCTCTGGGTCAATCGGATAATTTGGATCAAGTTCTGCGGCTTTATACTTTGACCGCCAACGTTTATCTCTATACATATTTTAAATCTCCTTTTTTTCTTTTATTTATTATAACATGTTTTTTTAAAAAAGTCAATTCTTTGCGCGCGAGCGCCATATTTTTATGGATATTTTTAAATATCTTTATATAATATATCTATATATATCTTTATTACTGTACCAAACTTTGCGGTTGAATGTACCAAATTTTGGTACTATTTTAAAAACTTGTACCAAAATTTGCGGAAACTTGTACCAAATTTTGGTAGTTTAATGTACCATTTTTTGTGGCATTGGAAAGTACTAAAATTTGGTACAAGTTTTAGTACCATTTTTTAACTTGAAAAATCGTACCAAAATTTGGTACTATTTATGAGACTCGTGTTTAGTACGATTTTTTTCTCGTATTGCGGCCGCGCGCAATTCAACTATTTCTGGATAAGGAATGAATTCATATTGATTTTGAGAATTTTTAATTATATATCCTTTCTTTTCGAGCGCGTTTCTATATTTGCGAGAAGAATTTTCAGACCAACCAAAATTAATTTCTAAGTCCGCTGGTGAAAAATCATAAAATGTTTTACCTCTCCATTTGAGAAGATATTGCCATAAAACGTATTCAGCGGGCTCTAAATCTGACATTACATTAAGTAATTCTTTCCAATTTAAAGAAAGTAAAAATTGTTCTTTTTCATCTTCTTTTTCTTTTTTAATATGTAATAATGGAGTTTTTAATTCTCCAATATTAATTCTTTTTTGATTTTTATAATTTGCCATCTTGGGTTTCCTCCTTAACTATGCTTATGTTGCTTAGTTAAATTAGGAATTGCTTGTTGTAATTTTTGATTATTTTCAAAAAGCCATACGGTAAATTCTGGGTGATATTCATTTATATCTGTTCCAACTATTTTAAATCCTAATTTTCTTAATTCATAAGCTAACCAACGAGTATATACTCGATAAATATTTTTGTCTGTCATACCTGAATACCTCTTTGTCATTTTGTTAATTTGATTAATATTTACTACTACTTCCAGTTTTCATTACTTCTTCCATACGGTTAAGTAATGCCATAGATGGAGTTCTTTCACCATTAAAAATTCTTGATAAATGAGTTCTACTAATATGGACTTTATCGGCTGCTTGTTGCTGAGTTAATTTGTTATCTATTTGGTATTGTTTATATTTACTAATAATTTCTTGTATCATAATTATCCTCCTTTAAATGTGCGGACATATTTAGCACATTTTTAAGTAAAAAGAAATATTCTTACTAATGAATAAGTAATATTTCTAATTTTATTTTCTATTATTTTATTAATCAAGTTTGGTAATTACGCAATTATTGTAATACGGAAAATAAATTATATTATCCACATGTTCATCTATTTTTTGTGCCATTTCATGTAATGAATTTACAATATGATATTTAGCTTCATCAGGTAAATATCCATCTTCAATTAATGAGTCATAATATTGTTGTTCATCAGCTATAAAAGTGTAAGTTATTGATACTTGATATTTCATATTGTCTTCTTAAATCGCAGCCATTAAAATAATCCAAGTGCAAACAATTTGTAATAAATGAGCTAGTTGGTCTCCTATAAGATTAATTTTAAATTTATTAGCTTTTAAATTATCAATAAAAGCGTGAATTGCGGTGTTTATGAAATAACTAATAACCAATAAAATCATTAAGAATGAATTATTTTGAATAAAAGAAATAACTAAAAATGGTAACGTTATCATAAAAGACCAACTAAAAGCGTGTTCAATTAAAGCTATTTTATAATCATTATGATATAAGTATTTATCAGCATTCTCTTTCCACCATTGACGTTGCTTCATGTTTGCGAGAATACCTTGAAGCTTATAATCATCAATTAAGTGACAAAAAATCATAATAAATAAAATTAATAACCGTTGACTAAATACCACAATGGCTCCCTCCATCCAGTTAATTTTTTCGCGCGAATAAGATTGATTTTTTTATTTTTAACTCCCATCCAAATCTCAAGACTACGATGCGCTCGTGCATAATTTTTCTTTCTCACTTTTCTTTTATGATGAAACCATCCACGTATACAAGTTTGATTGAACATGCGAATACTTTGAGGATTAGAATAATCAATTTTCATTCATCAATTTCCTTCACATCAATAATTTCAGTATATCCGCCCCAAAAAGTGTTATCTGCACGGCCACTAATTTTATAAGCTAATTCTTTTAAGTCGGACTCAATTTGTCGTTTTGCTTCATCGGGTAAATAGCCATCTTCAATAAGTTCATTATATACTTCTTGCATGTCCCTTACATATTCATAGTTAATTGTTAGTTTGTATTTCATTTAATTTACTCCTTTTCTTCTGTATTATTTCAGGAAAATGACATTCATCTTTACATGCCATTAAGGCATCTTCAATAGAACATTGTACCATCCAAATTAATGAATCAATTTGTATTAATTCTCCAAACGGACAATTTTCACAAATCATTTTTTTTCTCCTAAATATATTAATAATTTGTTATAAAAATTTCTATAGTAAAATCATCTTTAGTTTTTTTATGACTATGAAAAGAATTAGAATAATTAGAATAAATATCATGAATATTATAATTGTAAGACCATTTTTCTAATATTTCATTTACTTCTCCTTTATGAGAAATTAAATTAGATAACCCCCATTTGATTCCTCTTTTATCTGCTTCATCTAGATATTTATATAATTCATATTCTTTATTTTCGTCCCATTTTTTAATATTTTTATATACATTTCCACTCTTTAAATATGGTGGATCTACATATAAAAAATCATTTGCTCCAAAAGGATCAAGATTATAATCTGAAAAACTTAAAGATGAAAAGGTAAAATTTTGTACTTTTTGATGTAAAAATTTTGTATGTGCTTTTTGAGTTAAATTAAAATCAGAATGGTCGTAACCAAAAGCACCATTATATTTATTATTTTTAATTTCAATTAAATTGTTATAAGAAAAACGTGATAAAACAAATAAATCTAACGGCGTACAATATTCTCCACCTTTATTATATAAACTTCTATACTTAATATATCCTTCATAATTCCACTTAGTTAAATTAAATTCTTTAATCCGTTTTTCTATAAACTTAATTAAATCTTCATAGCTTATAGTTTGAAAAGCTTTATAAATGCTAATCACAGAACTATCAATATCATTAGAAAAAATATGATTTGCCGAAACATTACAAGATACATCAAGTCCTCCCGCAAATAAATCAATAAAATTATTTATTTGCGGAGGGAAAAGTGGAATTATTTGTGGCAAAAGTTTATATTTTCCGCCGGGCCAATTCATAGGACTTTTAATAAAATTATTCTTCATTTTCTACATCTGCTAATAGATTATCTATAACATCAATAAAATTACTCTTTTTTGCTTGTGAGGTTGGTTTCGCGCGAAAATAATAATTATAAATATAACTTTTTACCATACTGAAGAAAGCACTAGACGAATCTTTAGGATTATCTTCAATATATTCTTTTAACTTTTTCTTATCTTCTTTATCCATTTTTGAAATAAAATCCTCTAGAAAATCTCTAGTTAAATCTTTAAATTTAATTTGTGTAGTATTTGTTTCCATAATATTATACCTCCAAGTAGAAATTAAAATAAAGGAGGAGCAGGAGTTCCTTCTAAATTTTCTTTTAAAAAAATATCTAATATATTTAATTGCTGTTTTGCGGTTTCTTTAGTTGAAAAGCCGCCGTCTCCATTCATAATTGGTAATGGTTTATTAAACCAATTAGAACTATTTTCGTCAATTAAATAATTATCTATAATATGCGTTTTAGCGCGTAACCCACATAATTGTTTTTGACAAACAGCTCTTTCAATTTCTTTATTAAAACCTTCTACAACATTAACAGGCCACCAATTATATGTATCAAAATAATAGCCAGTAATTTTCATTTGGCGTCCATTGACTAATAAAGTAGAATTAATAGGGAAAGCTCTTTTAACTTCTTCAAGTGTCATCTTCTTCCACTCCACTTAAACAAATTGTATTAGGACAATCTGGATTATTATATTCAATAGCAACTAATGGTTGAGTTTTTCGAATATAACTTAAACCTACTACAATTTCCATATCATCATTAAAATCTTCATCATTAAGTAAATCTTTAAGTTCTTTAATTGTCATTTAAACCAATCTCCGTTTTCCTTAATCGTCGCACTAACATTATCATTTGCAAGTCTTATAGAGTCTTTAGTAATAAAAACTTCTACTTCTTCGCAATCTCGAGGACCAAGACTCCTAATGCCGCAAGCGCACCAATCTGGTTTAAGTTTGTCTGTTTGCGCAAGAAGTTCTTTTAGGGTAATATCTTCGGGCGCTTCTGCAATAAAAGAAATATCACAACCATTAAGAATAAATTTGATATTAGTCATTTTCACTATTCTCCATTATAAGAATACTTTTCATAGAATTCTTTATTATATATATCATAACGCTCTTGTAGTGTTGTAAAAGGCGTAATTTCTGGATGACGCTCTAAAAATTTTTCATAAAAGTGACAATTGTTTTCTCCTTCTGGACAACCGCCTCTATAAATACAATTAGGAACTAGAACATCACCAATTTCTGGTTGAATATCATGAATTGTATATTTTAAATTTTCAGCACAATCACGAGTTTCCTTTGCTGCCATAGTACATAAACGCTTACGCTCTGTGTCAATCAGATGTTGAACATTAGCTTGTCCTATAAAATCTACTGGAGCGTCTTGTGGTGCTTTGTTTCTATCATATTTATTTTGTCTATCATTACGCTGCGTAGATACTCTACATTCCCAATGATGACGAACCCAATGTGTTGCTACCCAAGATTTAATTCCAGACCATTTCCAACGAAAAATAATATCACGAATTGGAGAATGTTCTGATATTAAAATACTTTTCTTAAATTTTGTAGAAGGTTCTTTCCCAAGTGGTGGTTTATTTACTGTTTCACGGCAATCATCTACTACGTCTTGCCAATCGCCAAGGATTTTAAGTATTTGTGTTTTCATAATATTCTCCTTCATAATTTTTTACTAAAGTATAAATGTCCATTAGACAATCATCGAAACTTTGGGCAATTAACTTATATCTTTCTTCGTTGCTACACCCTAAATAAACTTGTCCCGCATTACGGTCATAATGCTTTTGAAATAATTCTAAAATTTGTTCTTTTAAACTATTTTGTTTAAGTAGTTGTGTTTTCATTTTGATTTTCCTCAATTAATTTTTTAAAATACCTATAGTAATAGCATTCTTCATCTGGAAGAGCTACTCGACACATAGCTGTTTTACAATTGCAAATACTCCAAAGTTCACATCGTTCAACTTTAGGTTTCCATTTTTTAATATGTTCTGCAATATCTATAGAATCAGTACATCCGGTATATTCAGTTATTTCCTAAATCTCCAAAATTAATTCCATTTACCTCATTACCCCAAACATCCCAACCTTCATGATAATCGCGCGCAAATAGCTCAATTCGTGGCTCATAACTAACTAATTCAATCATTTGTCGCATAGTTTCTGGTTTTTGAGAATGTTCACGCTTTGGTTCTACGAAGCCAGTTTTACCTTGACATCTTTTGCCTTCTCCATCTATTTTATATGGTAATATCTTTTTTGTTCGCGCGAAGATACAATGTTCGGTAAGTCCTCGATAATATTGACCAAGACCAATTTTATCTTTAAGCCAAGTAATCATAGTTACATATTCAAAACCCCAAGCTTTTACGACTTTTAAAGCATCGGGAAGAAAATTATTAGTGGTCCAAAGATATAGATGACACCCAACTTCCGGATCGTATAAATCTTGAACTGGCAGTTTACAAATTTCAGTAGTTGTCATTAATGGATAATGAGCGTCTGCTCCGCGCTTAATCTTTCCACCACCAGATTCTTTCCAGGGCGGATCTGCGTATATAGTTTTATATTTCATATTTACTCCTTTTTCTTTTATTATATCATAAATTTTGAAAAAAGTCAAAAATAAAAGAGGGAGATTTCTCTCCCTCTTAATCTAATAAGCTAGCCATTTCGGCAACTTTACTACGTTCAGTTTTAATCAAATCAATACAACCAAACATTGGTTGTCCAACTAATTTATTCTGCATAGCTTTAATTCCATTATCCTTCTCAAAAATTTCTTTATCAACTTGACCGTGATAGTCGCCATTAATAATAATTTCTGAGCCTTCTCCTAAACGAGAAATAAGTAATTTAATTTGAGAACTTGTTAGATTTTGGCCTTCGGTTACATATATAATCGCATTTTCCCAACTGCGGCCGCGGCAGAAACCTAAATTTACAGCTTCAATTTGATTTTGAGATGTAAATATTTCAAGAGCTTCATCGCCACCTAAAATATCTTTAATTGGTCCAAGACCCCATCCAATTTTTTGCTCTATATCATTTGGCAAGAAACCGATTTGTGGAGTATCTTTTAAATCAATTAGGTTTCTAACAAAAACTAATTTATTTTTTTTACCTTTCTCAATTAAATTAAGTGCATGAATTAAAGCACAATAGTCTTTGCCGCTACCATATACTCCAGTAATTAATTTAATTGGAATATCAGGGTTTTGTAGTAAATCAAACATCATTTTTTGATTTAAGTTTCGTGGAGCAACTTTAATTCCTAAAGTTTTATTTTCAATGTTAGTATATTTTAAATGCTGATAAGATTTTCCATCCCATCTTAAAATATCAGATAAAGCACCCTCATGATTAAAAATTTCGCAATATTCATTTACTTTTGCGTTTAAAATATTTTGATTTAAACCTTCTGTATAAAGTTTTACAAGTTCATCATCTGTTGGGTAATATTTACCATAACCGCAATAGAAAGCTTCTTGATTTTTTTCTTGGTAAGAATCTGTTAAAAAAGTTACTGTTGTTAAATTTACAAACTTAGAAATCTCATAAAGTGCGCAATCGCTAGTGATAAAATTAACAGGTTCTACTTTTTTATCTAAAACTAAAGCTTCGCATAATATTCGATGGTCATTTATATTATTTAAAAAGGGATATTCTTTAAAAGTTTTATCAATTAATTTTGTAGAAATTGGTTTAATAAGAATTTCTTTATTAACAAGAATATCTCTTACTGCTTGTCTTGCTTTATATTTTAAACTATCGTCCTTGTGGATAGAGGTTTTTATATTTTCTAGTTCTGCTAATACAATAGGACTAATATAAATATTATCATAAATATTAATAGCTCCATTTAAAATAGCAGAAGTGTCAAGAAAATTAATCACAATATCACGCCCCAATAATTTCATCTATTAAATGATATTCTAACATTTCTTGAGCTGTAAGATACCATTGTTTTCTATAATGAGAATCATATAGCTCTGGAGAAATATTTGTATTTTCAATAACATAATCGCGGATTCTAGCATTTACGCCGCGATTAAAATCTACAATATCATCTACAGTAGTAGTTTCTCCTCCAACGATAGTTTGTCCTGAGTGAAACAAAGCAAATGAAAATGGGTAACATTTTTTAGTAACATTAGGATTTTTATTTCCAGAACATAAAATAATTGTTCCCATACTACAAGAATAAGATGGAACAATAATATTTAATGGCTTTTTATAATTATCAATTATATTACATAACATTAAGCCATCCGCTACTGAACCACCGGGAGTGTTTAAAATTAGAGTGACAGGTTTATCACTTTCCTGTTCTTCAAAATTTTTTAAAGGTAAAACTACTGTTTCTAAAATACTTTCATCAATTTCAGCATTTAAAATAATAGTTCTATTTTTTAAAAGTTGATTAAAATATTGATACATTATTGGGTCTAATGTACTTGCTTCATTAGCAAAACCCAAAAATTCAAAGTCGCTCATTGGTTCCTCCTCACTATATTTTATATAGCTTAGATTTTATTTATTTATATATTAAGAAAGAATTTTTGCTAAAGTACAATCTTTAGGGTTAATATCATTCTTTCTAATACTCTTTATATAAGGGTGGCGAATCGAGATGCCAGTTCCATCACTTTCAGCCTGAGCGGTTGAAACCATCATTCCCCCAATCGTTAAAGGACACATATTCCATTCGTCAAAATTATCTCTTAATTCAGTTTTAAAATCTTCAGTAAGACCAGCAACTTTACAAAGTGGGATAATATTCCCATTATTATCATAAACACTTGTATAAATTGCTCCAGGCCATCCAAAATAATACCCTTTAGAAATTGGTCGAATTGTGCGACCCATACGATAATCTCCGTATAATTGACCATTAAGTTTTTCGCCGCTTCGTTCATCTTCCCAAAGATTCCAAGTTTGAATATCTTTACCAGTGTAATCGCGCGCGGCAGGTTCTATTCCAGTAATAAAACAATCAATATCTACGGAAATTTCTTGTTTAACTTTACATGTTTCCCAAGCTGAAGGGCCACGCTTTCCGGGTACATAAATAGAAGAACGATGATAACAAACAGCTCCTTCTCCACCGTTAGAAAAAATTTCATTTAAATCATCGAAAAAATGTTCATTCATTTCATGATATTTAATACCAGAAACTAATGGATTATTAATCCGTCTTACAACTTCTGGAATATATTCTATACGTTGTTCTACAGGAGTATTCATTAAATTCAATCCGTCTAAATATAAAATATCAAAAATTCGCCATTCAAGCTTTTTATCTTTTTGCCGAGCTTGAGCTTTAGGGTCTAAACAACGGAGAATACTTCCGACATCTTTATCTATACCGCCAGGCAAATATACTTCACCAAGAATAACAGTATTATTTTCAAATGCTTGCGCAATATCTTTCCAAAAGAAAACTTTGTTTTGAATTTCTCCGTAAGTACCCGTTTTCTTACTTATCCCGCGAGTTTGTAAAACCTTGTGATTTGGAGTAATAACTGCCCGAGACCAATTGCCATCATATTTTTGACTCCAAATATATTCTCCACTATTGGCCATTTGTTCTAAATGTTGACGCTTTGTTTCTGGAGACATAGACGAAGTTGGAGCCCAATAACGCATTGGTTCCATATTGAATAAATCAGTATTCATTAGATTCTCCTTCTTCTAAAAATTGCTCTAAACGAGTATTAAAATAAAAGCGGACAAAATCTCGTTCATCTTCTTCTTCGCAAGAAGAAATATAACTTTGAATAAATTTTAAACCTGCTTCTGGTTCAAAATTTGAAAAAATAAAATTAGCAACAGCTTCAGTCTGTTCTTTTACTTCTTTTGGAATATTTGTAAAAAGTTCAATCATTTTTATTGTTCTCCTCTTTTATCTTTTTTGCTAAAAAATCAAAGAAAGCTTGAACTTCTTCTTTGGTTTCTAAAACTAATTGTTGTTTTGGAATAGGAGCTTGCCGCTCATAATCTTCTGGCATTTCAAACACGTAATATTTTTCTGGCTCTGGTGTGCCGTAATCGGCGGAATAAGTTAATCTGCTACATAAACATTTCCCAGTATTAGTGCTGAAAATTTTTGCCGCGGTATGAGTCTTATCTATTTCAACAATTTCAACTCGTCTATATTCGGGCTTAATTTGTTCTACAAATCCCTTATATTCACTACGAGTTACTTCATAAATACTATTATCCGTTATCATAATTTTTATTACCTCGCCAAGTTTTCTTTAATTTATCAGCTTCATTTTGAGCGAGTTTATCACATTCTTCATTCCAGTAATTCCCAGCATGTCCTTCTACTTTTCTAAAATCATACCAAAAATTATCAAAAAATGGAATAATTTCTCGCCATAAATCCTGATTGGCAACTTCTTTTTTATTAGCATTTCGCCAACCATTTGCTTGCCAATTTACATACCACTCCTGTAGATAACAATTGATCGCATAAGCAGAATCGCTATATATAATAACTTTTTCTGAATTGCGGCGGACAGTTTTTACATAGTTCAAAGCTTCTTTAATAGCAATTAATTCCATTCTTTGATTTGTAGTGTTTGGTTCATTTCCTGAAGCAAAATATAATTCTTTACCATCTTGAGTAACAATATAAGCCCAACCTCCAAAAGTAGATTGTGTGCCTGTTTTCTTTAAAGAACCGTCTGTATAAACTTCTAAATTAATTACTCGTTCTTTGCTATGTTTTTCCAAAATATTGTCCTCCTTATACTCTTTAAAAATATTATACTATAAAAAATAAAAAAAGTCAAGGAAGAAGCTTTAAACTTCTTCCTTTTCTTTTACTTCTGGTAAGCCCGCAACACTAGTTAGAAGGCTTAAAATGCCCGCTAACGCAGAAGCAGAGGCTACCATGGTCCAATTTACATCGCCTAATGCGGCGCTAGAACCGATAGTTGCAATAGCAGTTTGAGCAATAGTTTTTATTGCACGAATACCTGCGGCTTTAAACCATTGTTTAGTAAAGACCATAATATTCACCTTCCTTATAGAAAATCATTTTTTTCTAATCGTTCAGCATACAAATCTTGAATATAATTATATTCAACTTCAAAAACTCCATTAGTATCATTTGTTTCTTGTAATAATCGCTTATATTTATCATTTAAAGCAACTATATGTTGAAATTCATCTCTCGTATGCTTACGATTGTTGCGACATGAATTGGCAAAATCAAGTATCTCCCAACGTATGCGGTCTTTTTCATTATTTTTAACATCTTTTTCGATTTTTTCAACTTTATCAATTAGACCATCAATTTTATTACAAGCGTTTCCTGTTATAGTTTTGCCAATCCATTTGAAAAGGGCAGACCAGGGATTAACTTTGATAGGTGTAATTTGAATAAAAATAGAGACAATAATTACTATTGTCCATAA
>CAMUZC010000011.1 GCA_947165105.1 uncultured Lachnospiraceae bacterium
CAATTTCGACGGCTTCCCTACACTCATTAGATTATATGTTTTCTTCATCCCCCATATGCAAAAACAATTTCTCCCCTAGACAACCCCTAATTTTATGATATAATAAACACAAAATAAAACGAAAGGAGTTTATGATATTCTAAAAAAATATCATAGTAGAAAATATGTATAGAAGAACCTATCTTGAAGTTGATTGTGAAAAAATTAAAAACAACATTATAAATATAAGGCAAAATTACCCAGACTATGAATACTATTTTGGAGTAGTAAAAGCAAACGCTTATGGTCATGGCGGATATATAATAAACAGCTTAATTGAAGGTGGTGTTAATTATTTAGCAGTATCTTCATTAGAAGAAGCTCTGAAACTTCGTGAATTTAACACAGAAATTCCAATCTTAATTTTAGAACCAATACATTTGGAGTTTCTTGATAAATGCATAAAAAACAATATAACAATAACAGTTTCTAATATGGAATATTTCAACGAACTATTAACAATAGAACTCCCTACTCAACTAAAAATCCATGTAAAACTAGATACTGGAATGAGTAGATTGGGTTTAACAAATTCAAAAGAATTAAATGAACTAATTAATAAATTACCAAATAATCCAAATCTATTTTTAGAGGGTATTTATACTCATTTTGCTACAAGTGGTATAAACGACAAACATTGGGACAATCAATTAAACAGATTCAAAGAAATCACTAAAGACATTGATTTAAGTTCTATTCCAATTGTTCACATGGGCAGATCTTTAACACTTGTTAACCATGAAAAAATACCATTTTGTAATGGTACAAGACTAGGTATTGTAATGTACGGAATGTCTCAAAACATGCCCGCAGGTAAAGGTTTCAGAGCGTTCTTAAGAAATCTGCGTAATAGTCATAATAAAAAGAAATTTAACATTAGTCCAACTACTACAACAAATAACTTAGATTTAAAAACAGCAATTACATTATATAGTGAAGTAATTGATTTGCACAAAATTCATCCAAATGATTTTGTTGGATATGGTGCTTTATATACATCTCAAAATGAAGAAATAGTTGCAACTATTCCTATTGGATATGCTGATGGAATACCTAAAAATATAAAACACATTGTTATAAATGGAAATAAATATAATGTAGTTGGCGAAGTTTGTATGGATATGATTTGTGCTATAGTTGATAGTTCTGTAAAACTATATGATAAAGTTACTATCGTAGGTGGTGATATACTACCTGTAAAAAAAGTTGCAAATGAATGTGGTATTAGTAGTTACACTTTATTTGCCGGAATCACAAATCGTGTGCCTAGAGTCTACATAGAAAATGGTGATTCTAGAGAAATAAGTTATTAATTGGAGGAAAAAATGGATTTTGAAATTTTAATTGCAGGAACAGATGCAAATGCCTATTATATGGCAAGATGCTATCATGAAGCTTATGGTAAAAAAGCAACTTTACTTGGAAAAACGCCAATGATTTATACAAAATATACCAATATATTAAATGTTATCTATAATGACAAAATATGGACAGAGCAGGGATTTTTAGATGCTATTGAAGATTTTCGTAAACAACATCTAGGCAAAAAAATTCTTTTAATCAGCTCAAACGAAACCTATGCTGCTTTTATTAGTAAAAATAAAGATATTATAAATGAACAATTTGTACACAATTATCCAAGTATTGATATAATAAACAGTTTAATTATGAAAGAAACATTTTATAAAACATATGAAAACTCTGTTTTAGATTTTCCTTTAACAGTTTACTATGATTGTTCTAATCCTACTGAAATAAGTGATAATTTCACTTATCCTGTTATTATAAAGCCAAGTAATGTAATTGAATATAATCACATTAGCTTTGAAGGTAAAAATAAAATATATAAAGTATCAAACAAAGAAGATCTTGTTCAAACTGTTAATAAAATTGTAGAAAATGGTTATAAAGATACTTTAATTCTTCAAGAATTTATCCCTGGAGATGACAGTTATTTATTTGATAGTGTTGTTTACTGTGGAAAAGATAAAAAAGTCAAATTGATATCATTTGCTCAAATCGGCTTACAAGAGCACTCAAAGACAATGGTTGGTAATGCTGCTGTTTTAATAAATGGATTTAATCAATATGGTGATAATTCTGAAATGATAAATACCATTAAAACTTTTATGGAAGATATTGGATATCAAGGATTTGCTGAATTTGATATGAAATATGATTATAGGGACCAAAAGTTTAAGGTCCTAGAAATTAATGCACGCCAGGGACGTTGTAGTTATTACATTTCCCCTCTTGGTTATAATTTAGTTAAAGTTTTAGCTGATGATTTAATTTATAATAAAAAAATGGACTTCGAGGTTATTGACAAAGAACTATTATTATCTTTTGTTCCAAAAGGTGTTGTAAAGAAATATATTACCAATGAGGAGTTTAAGAAAAAAGCGTTAAGCTTGTGGAAAAAAGGTGCAGTTAATCCTCTTAAATATAAGAAAGACACTGATTTTAAAAGAAAATTACTTCTTGCGAGAAGACATATCGATTATTATAAAGAATACAAAAATGGCGTTTGGAAATAAATCTAAAAAAAATCAAAGTTTTTAATTAAACTTTGATTTTTTTATTTAAAGAAATTTACAATTTTTTGAATGAAATTTGTATCTTCTTCCATAACAATTTGTTCACTTGCCGGTGCAACATAATCTTGTTTTGGTAAGCTAACATATATTTTTTGACTATTATTTAACTTTTGCATTCCAATCTTTTCTTTAGCAGCTTGTTCAATTGAGTTTAAATTCAAATTATTCTCAATTCCAACTTCAATTTGCTGATTGGTTTTACTTAATGCTTCCATTTCTTTTTTATATTGCTCTTTTCTGTTAAAACTCTCACTAATTAAAGAGTTTTGGTAACTAATAGCAAACAAAACTGAAAATCCTGCTACCAAAAATAAAACTATTTTTAATCTAGCTTTTGCATTTACTTTTGATTTTTTTACATTTTGCGCATTTTCTTGAACATCATTATTAGAATACACATCATTATTGGCTTGTGTATTTTTACGTGCTATGTTCTTTTTATTAACAACCTGTTTTCTTCCATATTCTGGAACATTTTTTGTTTGTCTTTCTGGTGTATTTCTAGTTTTACGACGATTATTATTGGTAGTTTTTACAGGTTCTTCTTTTTGTGGATATCTATTTCGATATGGTGTATATTGTGTATTAATCTTTCTAGGGTTTGTATCATATTGATATCCATAAAACCTATCTGCCATTAATTATTTCACCTCACTCTTTTTCAAAAATTCTGAGTTTAGCACTTTGAGCTCTAGAGTTTTCATGTAACTCTTCATCTTTTGCTATAATTGGTTTTTTATTTACTATTTTACCTAATGATCTTTCTTTATAATTGCAAACGCAATATGGTAATCCTGGTGGACATGTACATTTTCCGAGCTGCATCAATATATGCTTGTTTTACTGCTCTATCTTCCAACGAATGGAATGTAATTATACATAATCTTCCACCTTTATTTAAACAATCTATTGAATCTTTTACAGTATTATATAAAGGTCTTAATTCATCATTAACCTCTATTCTAATTGCCTGAAAAGTACGTTTTGCTGGATGTCCATCTTTCTGTTTTGATTTAGGTATTGAACTTTCTATAATTTTTACCAATTCATTAGTTGTTTCAATTTCTTTTTCCTCTCTATATTTACAAATATTTTTTGCAATATTTCTTGAAAAACGTTCTTCACCATATTCAAAAATTATATTAGCTAAATCATCTTCTGAGTATGTGTTAACAACATCTTTTGCTGTTAAGCTTTGAGTCTTGTCCATCCTCATATCTAACTCATTTTCTCCAATATAACTAAATCCCCTTGATTTTTCATCAAGTTGAAATGATGAAACTCCTAAATCTAACAATATTCCATCAACTTTTTCAATTCCCAAATCATTTAAAATGTTTTTAATGTCATCATGATTACCATGAACATATTTAACATTTTGATATTGTTTTAAATTATTCTTGGCTGCTGTTAATGCATCTGTATCTCTATCGATACCTATTAGTAGACCATTACTTGATAATTTACTTGCAATAACTCTACTATGTCCTGCACCACCTAACGTACCATCAACATAAATTCCGTCCGGTTTGATGTTCAATCCTTCAATACATTCTTCAAGTAATACCGGTTTATGCTTGAATTCTAACATAAATATCTTCTCCAATTCCAAAGTCCAAATTAAATAGCAGAATTAGTTGGTATTATTAAAAATACCAACTAAGGTGCTATTTTCCTCAATTCGTCATCTTTCGTTTTTATTGATATATCAGCGTTAGCCAAGATATCTTTTAAATTGTCTTTTGTTTTTAACATACTAACGTAAACTAAAAACTTATCTTTTGGGAATTTTTTAAATTCTTTTGTTATTTAATAACTTTTCTTTTGCTTTTTAACATATTTTTCTTTAGATTTTTTGGCTTAATCTCAAAAGCCACTTTTCTTTAGAATATATGCTTAACTTCAAGCTTTATCTTTTGTATTTTTTTAATTTCTTTTGTACTTTAAATTTTCATCTTTTGTTTTTTACACATTTTATCTTGTGTATATTTATATAAACTTTTGCAAGTTATATACCAAGCATAGTCATATTTTCTGCTAATTCATCTGCAGAAATATTATTACTATTGTTGTATTTATTCCAGTTTTCTTTGCTCCAGAATTCGATACGTGTTCCTACACCAATTATTACGACCTCTTTCTCCATTGATGCATATTCTCTTAGGTTACTTGCAACTAAAAATCTTCCTTGTTTATCTATTTCGCTATTTACTGCTCCTGATAGGAAAAACCTTACGAAATCTCTCGCATTTTTGTTGGTTAGTGGTAATGATTTTAATTTTTCTTCAAAGTGTGCCCATTCATTTAATGAAAACCCAAATAAGCAGCCGTCTAAGCCTTTTGTTATTATGAAATTTTCGCCAATATCTTCTCTTAATTTCGATGGCATTATTAATCTACCTTTAACATCCAGAGTATGTTCATATTCACCGATAAGCATTTTATGACACCTCACTTATTTTTTATTCCACTTTGTACCACTTTCCTCCACTTGCAATTAAATTGTAATATAACATTTTTTAAATTGCAATAGTTTTTTTAAATTTTTTTTATTTTTTAATAAAACAAAAAGAAGATGTTAAAAAACATCTTCATGTAAAACAAATTTTGAATTAAAATAGTCGTTATTTTCTTGAATAGTATCATTGCATTTTTTTATGCCGGTATTTACAAAAACATTTGGTGAATTTATCCAATTTATAAATTTATAAGCTTTTTGTGTATTATTTGTATACATACATACAGCTGATGCTTCATTTTCATTCAAATAATTAACTATATCTCCAAATTCTCCCGCAATTGGTTTTATTTCATATGATTTATACAATTCATTGTTTTGTAAACGTTCAATCTCATTTTGCACTTCATTTTCATATTCTTTGTTTTCTTGGTAAATATATATCGTATTTTTTACATCTTTTCCAACTATTTTTCCATCTTTTTTTATTAGCTTATCTAACTTAGATAGGTCAATTTCTTCTTTTTCAAACATTTGAATAATATTATCATCAATATAAAAATTCTTTAGGCACTCTTTAAATATTAACAATACCAATGACTCTGTACTGTATATATTAAAATTATTGTGTAATATAATTACAGCATTTCTAGTTGAAACAGCTTTTAACATCGCTTTAATTGAATCTTCAACATTATCACATTCAATTCCTATAACTCCCACAGGAACATTATATCGCCCTGTCTTGCTGTTTTTAGCTTTGAATTTTGCAATCTGCTGTTTCTCCTCAATAATCATTTCAGCAATTTCTTGGTATGTGATACTATCGTTATTTATATCAATTATTTGATTTATTTTTTCTTCATTTTCTTCTATTTTCATACTAATATATGATAATACATCTTTTGAAATATTCTTGTTATTATTAATTACATATTTTCTATAAGCACGTCTTGCATCAACAATTTCTTTTTGTACAAATTCTTCATTACTTTCAATAAATTTTATTTTTGGTCTATTAGTATCTTCCAGTAAATCTTTCATTCTACCTTTAAAGAAAAATCTTTTTATTGATTGTGTAATTCTTGTTAAAAAATTATCTTTTACTACAACTAGTCCTTGTTCCTGCATTTTTTCCTCCTTTGTTTACTATATATAAGCTTCATTTGATTCTAAAGTGATACCTTTCTTCTGTTTACAACATAGGTACTTCCCGGAATAGTTTTAGATGCATGTTTAACCTGTGCACCAACCTCTCCTATTTCCAAGATATTATGATAGTTTTCATCAACATCAACTACACCAATTGATATTGACACAATTGGAAATTGCTCAATTATCCCTTTTCTATTTTCAATTTCTATGTATCCTTTTTCAATATGTTCTTTAGTATAATAATCTAAAACATTATAATCGAAATCCAAAATTATATTTTGACATAGCTCTTCATATTTATCATTTGAAATAATTGCTATAAAATCATCCCCACCAATGTGACCTATAAAACCATTTTCTGGGTCAGTTTCGTGTACATTTTTCACAATTGTTTTTGCAGTAAATTTTATTACTTCATCACCTTTTATAAAACCATACATATCATTATAAGCTTTGAAATTATCTAAATCAAGATACAGCATTACAAATCTTTCGTGATTCATAAGTCTTTTTTTCATTTCTGCCTGTATTTGAACATTTCCTGGAAGCCCAGTTAATGGGCTAACAGTTCTGTTGATATCCAAAAGTCTTATTATGTTTAAAATAGTATAGTACAAATATTCCTCATCTATCGGCTTTTTAATAAAATGTTCTACAGATGATTTCAACACCTCTACCCTATGATTATGATCTGTATTAGATGAAATTACAATAATAGGCGTAATACGATTATCGTCATTTTCACGTATTTCATTACATATGTCAATTATGTTTCTATTTAATGCATCTTCATGAATTATTATTAATTCTGGAATATTTTTTAATGCAATATCAAGTTCGTTCTCTTTAACTTTTTTAAAACAAAAGTTTTTTTCATCTCTATATAGCTCTTTTAACTTATCACATAAATAATCTTCTTGATCAATAATATAAATATATTGAATCATTCGCTTTCACCTTACTTTTATTTTGTCTTTTTACATTTGTATTCTGTCATAATACCATTTTCGTATGCATCAATTTTTAAGTAGTTTTCTCCCGCTTTTAATGGTACTTTAAATTCGAATTCTGTTGCGTCTTTTGGTAAATCTTCAACTGTATGTTTTTCGTCATTATGAGTATATTCTATTTTTGTAATTCCAAATTCATCTGTTACTTTAACTACAAAATTTCCATTTGATAATGAAGCTTTAATTGTTGGTCCATTTGACCCAATTATTGTTTTTGTTTTTGTTTGTTCATTTCCAGATTTATCTACAGCTGTTAAAGTTATTTTTTTAGTTCCTTTTTCAACGTCAATTGATTGTTTTATAGTAGACTTGTCTTGTTCAGAAGCTTCTACTTTAACTTCTTCACCATCTTCCCATTTATATGTTAAATAATCTAATTCTCTTTCATCTGTAGCTGTAACTTCTAATTTTCCGCCGATGTTTTCTAATGTAATTACCGGTTTAATTGTATCTTCCTCGGCAGTAAATGATACATGAATATCTTCATATTTTGTTTTATTTCCATTAACATCTATAACATATGAACTGAATTTATTATCACCTTGTGGCATTTCAATTTGGAATATAACTTTTGACTTTCCATCTCCTGATAAAGTTGTTTCATTTCCATCGTTCCATGAATATACAAATTTATTAATTCCTATTTTGTTTCCATCAGTTTCACCATTTATTTTGACATTTAAATGGCTTCCTTCTTTTTCACTTATTAACTCTGGATTAGGAAAATCATTTTTCTTTGATAAATTATTATATAGAGAAAATCCTCCACAAAAAATTAAAATTATAGCAAAAACTATACATACTATACAGAAAAATTTTATAATAGGTTTCATCTCATTTGATGAAGCTCCATTTTCTTCATTTGTTACTAATATTTGATTCATTAAATCACCTCGTTTTATCCTTCTAAAATTATAACATAACAACAATTTTGTTGTAAACCATTTTTTTGATTTTTTATAAAGCATAAAAAGTTTGCTAAAATTTAGCAAACTTTCGCAACTATTACTGTCATATCATCCTTTTCTTTACCAAAATCATTGTCAATAGCTTCTGATATAATAATATCAGCTATTTTTTGGACATCTTCACTATTTATTTCTTCTAATAAATATTTTAGCCATAATTCTTTGTTTTGATAATCGTTATTTGACTCTATAATACCATCTGAACACATTATAATAATATCACCTTGTTTAATATCTTTATCATATTCAATTAATTCGATATTTTCAATTATTCCAGTTGGCATTGTAATAGATTTTAATAATTGCACATCTTTTCCTCTTTTTACATAGGTTGGACATGCACCATTTTTTACAAACTCCATATTTTCAGCATATAAATCTAAAATTGCAATATCTAATGTTGCATACATGTCATCATCTTTCATTGTTGACGCTAATGTTGAATTTATTAATTTTATTGATGTATCTTTTTTAAACCCTGATGTTAACAACCTTTCAAGCATTTTGATTGCTATTTTACTGCTTTTTCTTGCTTCAGGTCCTGACCCCATACCATCACTTAAAGCAATTAAATATTTTCCATCCTCAAGTCTAGTTTGAATACTTGTATCTCCAGAAACTGGTGAACCATCTTTAGTTGATTTAGCAATTCCAATTTGCAAATTAAATTTATCCTTTGACATAAATGAAAACTTACAAATATCCTCTTTCTTTCTTAAACCGCAACTTTGCTCCACTAAACTGATTTTTTCTTTTAAAACTCTTGAAATAACTTGTCCTATTGTCTTATATGGACATTCGCTTCCATCAAGCTCATCACAACATTTTTGATATATTGTAATTTTATATCTTCCAGTATCTTCTTGTTTAATATATATTTCGTCAATGTTAATTTGTTTTTGTTTTAATAATTGTATTATTTGTTCTTTTTCGTTCTTAAATTCTTCTTCTACTTCATTTGCTTGAGATTCTTCAAGTTCATCAGCAACTTCTGCAATTATGTCTGAAACTCCTTGTAATTGTGCTGATACATTTTTATTATTTTCTTCAATTTTCTTTTTGTAAACGAAATTCATCTTACTTGTTTTATATGAATAGTTTATCTTTTTTATCATTTCAGAAATATCTTTTTCTATTGAAGAATTATCACTTTCCTCATCATACCCTAATATATAATTGTTATGATTAGAAAATATATCCACTAATTGTTTCTTAGTAATTCTTGTATTAATTAATAATGCTTTGAAAATATCTGAAACAATTTCGTCTGAATAATAAAGTTCTTCATAAAGCATGTTTTCTTCCATGTTTTCAATATTATTGTGTAACTCTTTAACAAATATTTCTTTATTTTCCTGTTCAATTTTTGTCATTTCATCATCTAAAACAGTAGCTGCTGTTTGTTTATAACTTTGAGCAATTTCAGAAATTGTTTCTGATATATTTGTTAGTTTTCTAATTGTCTCTTTGCTTCCTTCTAATGCTCTGCCAGTAGTTTCTGGTAATAATTTTGAGTTAGTAAACACATCTTCGATTACAAATTCAATTTTCTTTGGAATAAGTAATAAACCTAATGAAGCTATCAAAATTTCTTGGAATACTATGATAGGTACAATATTTCCATTTGAAACATATGTTAGAACAGTGTTTCCTAAAACAAAGCCAATTATTACTCCTGGTTTTCCGAATCTACTAAACAATCCTGAAAGTAGTCCTGAAATTGCAAATGCAGCAATCATTATTGGATTTCCTACGTCAATAATACCTAAAACTACTCCTACTGTTATTCCACCTGTTGCTCCAACAAGCATTCCATTTTTCCATCCTAAAACTAAAACCATTAAAATGCATAATATATTTTTAACTGAGAAACCTAACACATGTACTGGTGTCAATGCTGAAAGTGCTATTGCAATTAACATGCTAGCTCCCATTAATTCCTCTATTGAAAATACTTTCTTATAATTAAAGTCTCTAATTACAGTTATTGAATTTACAAATATTTTATAGAATATGAATACAATAATTGATTGCATAATTCCAATTAATAAATCATATAAATAAAATGTACCAAATATTATTGGAGCTATTTGAACAACTAAACTTGCAATTATAAGATTTTTTCCAACCTTTCTTCTTTCATTGCAATCTTCTTGAATTCTTGTTTTAAAAATAAACAAACTAATGAAGAATACAACTGATGTAACAACATAATTTAACAATCCACTTGGTCCAAATCCAACAAAAGTTCCAATACATGTAAGTACATATACAAAACCAATTGGTATTGCATTACTCAAAGTTGCAGCTACAATGGCTAAAGCAAATGGTGCTAGTCCTAATGAATTATTTCCTCCAAAACTGACCATTGAAACCATTAGTGAAACAATGTATAGCAATATATTCTGCTTTACAAAAAATTTCTTTACTAATTCTTTAAGTTCAGCAATTCTATATAATTTAACATCCTCTTTTTGGTTTTCCTCTTTATTAAAACCTTTTTCTATATTTTGAAACATCCTTACCACCTCTTGTACCTTTTTTCTTCACACATTTTAGTACATAAAAAAATAAAAATTTGTCAATTTTAATATGTGAATTACAAAAAGTTTTTTACATATTGTGATATATTTTTTGTATTTATTTTATTATCGCTTTTTATATTACAATTTACTTACAGTATTTTATAATAATTTTGGGAAAATTACAATATATTGACACAGATTTTTTCAATATACACTAATTATTTCTTCTAATTGGAAATCAAATTTGTAACATTTAAAATTATTAAGCATATACTATTACTAAGATTTTTATTAGTATAAAAAGTGTAGGTGATTTAGTTTGAATGAAGATATGTCTGCAATGATGCAGAATTTCAGTAAAATGATGAATGGAAATGCAGAAATGCCTGATAATATAAAAAACATTCTAAACTCTATGAGTAATAATTCAAATCAATCAAAAAATGAACCTTCAAGCGAATTTGAAAAGAAATCTGAAAATATTAATTCTTCCAATAACAACCACTCTGATAATCGAACAAACAATATATTCGAGAATTTTGACATGAATACTTTTTTTAAAATGCAACAAATTATGAATTCAATGAATAGCAAGCAAGATGATTCTAGAACAAACTTGCTAAAATCTTTAAAACCCTATTTAAAAGAAAGCAGAAAAAGTAAAGTTGATCAATATATCCAATTAATGAAGATGGGAAAAATCATTGAAATAATGAATCCTTTAGGCGGTGATAATAAGCATGTACAACAATAACTTCTATTTACCACCTCCATTTTTTAGAAAAAAACAACAATATGTGTCTAGAGCGCCAATTTATAATCGTTATAATAACAAATCTGAAAATAATCGTATCAAGCCAGAATCACACACCACTTTTGAATTTGAGCCAGAATTTGAGAATAAAAATGTTAACATGAATGCTTGTTCAACCTTACATGAAGAAAAAGAAGAAGCATTATTTGAAATTTTCGGATTAAAAATATATTTCGACGATTTACTTTTAGTATGTATAATATTCTTTTTATATCAGGAAGGAATTCAAGATGAATACTTATTCCTTGCTTTAATTCTCCTTCTTTTAAATTAAATGAATTAACAACTTGGACGGTTCTAAATGTCGAATTATTCGATGACATCCAGAACCGTCCACATGTTTAATTATTCAATTATAATTTCATCTTTTTCATTTAAAAAAGCATTTGTTTTAATCGAAGAACCTTCAAATTCCTCTCTCTCAAACTCTTTCACTACATCCGCAATTCTAATCTGATTTGCTTGTATGGAACCTGCTGAAATAATAGCCTCTTTATTCCCTTTAGCGCCAGCATGTGCCAATCCTCTTAGTATTCCAAGCACAACAATATTTTCACCAGCAATGACCTCTGCTCCATAATTTACATCTCCTAAAACAACTAAGCTTCCTTCAAACTCTTCTTTTTGACCTGATCTTAGAGAATTTCTTATAAATTTAGTTTTAGAAACTGCAATATCTTTATAAAAGGTTTTTCTAATTCCATGAAGTCCTAACATTTTTGAACATGAGAAATTAACATCAATGTCAAAAAATTTATCAACTATTTTTTGAATAGAGTATATTTCCTTATTAGAAAATTCTTTGCCCATTATATAAATCTCAGGAGTGGAATCTTTATATAATTTTTTGAGTTCTGGCAATTTCTTTTTCAAACATGTAATAACAGTTTTATATTCTGTTTCATCATTTATTTTAACAGTTATGTGTCTCTTTTTTAAATTAAATATAATACCATTATCAGACATTTTTTCATCCTTTCTTTTAAGTGAGAGCTATCCCTAACCTTAAAATTTTATCTTATTTGTTGGATACTTGGAATTGCTTCTTGTGATTCAACAATTTTACTTGCATTCATTCCAAAATACTCTGCAAAAATATCTCTTGCAACCTCTGCAGTATATCCACCATGTGTAACATTTTCAACAACAACTACAACCGCGATTTCTGGATTATCATATGGAGCAAAACCAGCAAACCATCCATTTGTTTTATTTCCAACTTGAGCAGTTCCTGTTTTTCCAGCTACTTCCATATTAAACCCTGCAAAAGTTGAATATGCAGTTCCACCTGATTCACTTGTAACACCCTTCATACCTTCCAAGATAGCATGTAAATTATCTTGAGAAATATTCATTTCTTCTGTTTTATTATTTGAATCAAATCCTAATTTATTATTTACAAATTCATTAATATCACGTTTTGACATTTGAGTTCCATCACTATTTATTATTGTTTTAACCAATGTAACATCTATATCTTTTCCACCATTAGCTAACATACTAATATATTTAGCCATTTGTATTGGTGTGAAATTATTATAGCTTTGTCCAATTGATGCAGACAAAGTTTCTCCCAAATACCAACTTCTATTTTCATTATCCGCAATAGACCTGCTAGCTACTTTTCCAGTTGCTTCACTTGGTAATTCTACTTCTGTTTTCTTACCTAATCCAAAATATTTTGCATATTTTTCTATTGTATCTATTCCAATTCTATTTCCTACTTCGTAAAAGAAATAATTACATGAATGTTTAATTGCTTGAGACACATTTAAATATCCATGTCCTCTTCCATATTCCGTATAATACCAACATACTGGTTTATGTGCATGTGGGTACACCCCTGTGTCGTTTATAGTAGTATTCACATTAATTGCTCCACTTTCTAGACCTGCAATAGCTGTAATCATTTTAAATATTGAGCCTGGAGCATATGCCCCGCTTATTGCTCTATTATATAAAGCTGATTTTTTTTCATATTCACTATATTTTTCGTTGCTAATACCATCTACAAACAATTGAGGTTCATAATCAGGATAACTTGCCATTGCAAGTATCTCTCCTGTTTTTACATTCATAACAACAGCAGCACCTGCATCAGCATCACTTCTTGAAGCAAAACCTCCAGTTGATATTTTCGTTATATTATCTTTTAACGCTTTTTCTGTTATTTCTTGAACATTTGAATCTATTGTAAGAACAACATCAGACCCTGCTACAGCTTCTTCTGCAATATACTCTCCCGTGATTTTCCCATCAATATCCATATCAATTTGTCTGATACCATTTTTACCTTTTAGCACATCTTCGAATACATATTGAATTCCTGTTTTACCAATTAAGTCATTCATATCATATGTATCTTCTCTTCCCTCTAATTCTTCTTTTTTTATTTTACCTACCGTGCCTAATATATGTGATGCTAAACTTCCAGATGTATATGAAATAATTGGTTCTGTTACAATATCAATTCCAGCAAACTTAGAATTTTGTTCACTTAATTCCATACTACTTGCCCTACTTAAATTATTACATATTTCTACAGGCTTTGTGCTACTGTAACCATTTTGAGAAATTTCATATCTTATTGTCATTATTTTTCTAGTTTCATTAACATCTGTGCTTTGAATTTCGTACTTTTCTTTAAGCGCATAAAAACAATCTTCTGCAGAAGCATTTTCATCAATCTTGTTTTTCTTTTTCCATTCCTTTTGGCCATCTTCATTTTCAATTTTATAAGCAAAAGGTTCAACAGAAATAGGTAAATTATCGCAGTACTTATCCCCATTTTTTTCTAAAATGTTAACAATTTTTAGAATAGTATCATTCAAAGTTTGATTATCAACTTTAGTTTTATACAAATCAAGTCTAAAACCCATAGTAGTTGAAACTATAGGATTACCTGTTCTATCTAATATATTTCCTCTTGCAGCTTTTAAAACTGACTCTCTTGTCAATCTTGTATTTGATTGTTCCCTATATTCTTGGCCCTTTATAATTTGAAGGTTGAAAAGTTGAACCAATAATATAATTCCAACAATATATACTAACATTGATAAAACATTATACTTTATTCTACTATTTCTAGCATCTGAATTGCCCAAAATTTCACCTCTTTCAAAACATTTTTTATAAAATCAGCTACACATATTAAAAATATCTAGTTAAAATTTTCTTACTTTTAAATACATGTTCTAACATATACCCTACTTTTCTAATTAAAGGATACAAAATAATTGTTAACAATATATTGAAAACAATCTCAATTAGCAATATTTTAATAAATCCTATAATCTGAAGTGGTATAAGATTCCTTGCACAATTATACAAATATACAATTGTTTCAAATAACAAAGTACACCCTGCTACCATAAGCAATATTGTTATTTTACTATCCTTTGAGAAATTTTTATCAAAATATCCTCCTAGAAAACCTATTAAAGCATATATAATAGCCGAAATCCCAATTTGTCTTCCTGCCAAAACATCTAAATATATACCTATTATAAAGCCTAAAGGCATTGCATAATTTCTACCTACAAATAAACCAACACATAGAACCAAAACTATAAATAAATTTGGCTTTATACCTGCAATATTAAACCAACTAAAAAAATCTATTTGCATAAAATATAATATAAAAAAAATAAATATTATTCCAATAATTGAAATTGTCTTTTTCAGATAATTCACCTTCTTTTCTTAGTCACAAAGACGTTTCTCACAGTATTTTATTCTATGAGAAACGTTCTAAAATTAACTAATTTGTTATAACTAATACAGTTTCTAATTTTGAAAAATCAACTGCTGTCTCTATAATAGCATATCTATTAGTAATATTTTTTGTATTTACAACTTTTTTTATAGTACCAATATGAATACCTTTAGGGTAAATTCCACCTATTCCTGAAGTTTCAACAGTATCTCCCTCTAAGACATTAGCTTCTGTTGGTATAAAAGTTGCTCTTATTTCATCATTAGAATCTATAACACCTCTTGCACTAATGCTATCTCTTGTAGTGCTAATTGTACACGTTACAGTACTTGATGTATCTATAATGGTTTGAACTTTTGCTGTATCATCTGTTACAGAAATAACATGTCCAACAAGACCTTTATCAGAAATAACTGTCATATCAACATCAATTCCATCTTTCTTACCAGCATTTATCATAATTATTTTACTATAATTACTAATATCAGATTGAATAACATATGCAGGATAAGTTTTATATTCTGTGTATTTGTCTGTTAAATTTACATATTCTTTTAAAGTAGCATTCTCTGCCTTTACAATTTCTAATTCTCTCAATGATTGTTCTAATTCACTGTTTTTCTTTTTCAACTCTTCATTTTCTTTTTTCATTTCATCTAAATTAACGAAAAATGAATCATTTCCAGCAATCTTGTTTTTCAAGTACACCATACCATTTTGAATTGAATTTACAAAATTAGTAAATGGATTACCAATTTGTGATACTTTTTCAATTTTCGTATTAGAAATCGCAACTAAAAATATTAGAATTAAAATAGTTATAACAATTCCGATCACTGAATTCTTTTTTTTCTTGTCCATCAAGTTCTGCAATTCCTTTCATGTATTACTTTCTTTTTCTTGCATTAAGTAATACCGTTTTTAATTTATCAATCTCATCTAATGTTTTTCCTGCCCCTCTAGCAACACAATCTAAAGCATTGTCAGCAATTAAAACAGGCATACCTGTAACTTGGCTTAATAGCTTGTCTAAATTTTTAATTAGTGAACCTCCACCAGCTAAAACGATTCCCTTCTCCATAATATCTGATGCTAATTCTGGAGGTGTTCTTTCCAAAGTATTTTTAACAATATCTACAATTTTCCCAATAGATTCTTGCATTGCTTCTTGAATTTGAGATGATGTAATATAAACTGTTCTAGGAAGACCAGTTGCCAAATCTCTTCCTTTTACTTCTTTTGCTAAATCCGTCATTAATGGAAGTGCACATCCAATTTCTATTTTTATATCTTCAGCAGTTGTTTCTCCAATTGCTAAATTCATTTCTCTTTTTACATAATTTACTATATCTTCATCTAGTTCATCCCCAGCAACTCTAATAGAATTGCTAACAACAATTCCACCTAATGAAATTACAGCAACTTCTGTTGTTCCACCACCAATATCTACAATTATATTTCCACTTGGTTCAGCAACGTCCATATTTGCGCCAATTGCAGCAGCCATAGGTTCTTCAATTAAATACACTTCTCTTGCTCCAGCATATAAAACAGCTTCTTCAACAGCCCTTTCTTCCACCTCAGTAATTCCAGATGGTACACCAACAACTACCCTTGGTTTTCCAATGCTATATCTTTGACATACCTTTGTTAAAATATTTTTAAGCATTAATTGCGTTCCTGTAAAATCAGCAATTACACCATCTTTCATTGGTCTTACTGCTTTTATTTCATCAGGAGTTCTTCCAAGCATTTCTTTTGCCTCATAACCAGTTGCTAAAATACTTCCAGTCTTTCTATCTATTGCAACAACAGATGGTTCTTTTAATACAATTCCTTTTCCTTTTAAAGTTACTAAAAGATTAGCTGTACCTAAATCAATTCCAATATCTTTAGATGCTAATCCAAAAATCTTTTTAAATCTAGATTTTCTCATTTAATTTTCCACAATCCTTTCTGCCGAAAAAATACTTGTATAACACCTGTCACCAATCACAATATGATCTAATAATTGAATTCCTATAATATTGGCAGCTGAATATAACCTTTTAGTTAACTCTATATCGGCCTTACTTGGTGTTGAGTCACCACTCGGATGATTATGTACAAGTATAATTTTAGGAATTCCCGACTTTATTGCCTCTTGTAAAATCTCTTTTGGCTCTACTATTGCAGAATTCATACCACCCTTTGAAATATCTATAATTCTAACTATTATGTTTTTGGCATTTAACAATAATAGTTTAACATGTTCAATCTTTTCAAACCTCAATTCTTCCATTAATAGCTCTGCTACATCAATAGAAGAATTTACCTTTATGTTCTTCTTATTAACCGGCTGAGACATCCTTCTTGCCAGTTCGCATACAGCTTTTAATTGAATTGCTTTTACTTTTCCAATTCCTTTAATTTTTTTGAAATCTTCAAGTGAAAAATCTTGTAAAGATTGTAATACATTATTATCTACAAGTGATAGAATTTTGTTTGCAAGTTCTACAGATGTATTCTCTTTAGTTCCGCTTTTTATTATTATTGCCAAAAGCTCGGCATTTGATAACATTTTTTCACCATATATTTCCAGTTTTTCATATGGCCTTTCACTCTCTGGAAGTTGTTTAATTTTTATAGTCATATACGTCCTTTCTCCCAGAATAATTCGTTTTGTTCATTATAATTAGATTTTTCTGTAAGCAAAAATTGCAATAGCCATTCCAATAATACTTGCAATATTTATTTTTAACATTAATGAAAATGTTAATTTTACAATACTTAAATCTAATTGTAGTGGTTGTGATAAACCAAAGCTTTCACCATAAGCAAGCCACCATAAATAATCAACTTTAGAAGCAAATTGACCTATAAGTCCCCCTATTACAAGGCCTGCTAAAATAAACACTATTAAAATCCATATATTTTTATCTCTTGTTGCCATAAATTTTCCTCCTTTTCATTTGTGAAAATCAAAGTTCTTTACTTTTGATATTATATATTGAAACATTTAAATTTTCAATAGATTTCCAATTATTTCCTAAAATAAATCAAAACCCAGAAATGGTTGTAATTGTTCATTTTTATCAGATTGTCAAACTTAACATTCCCAATACAAAACCAGCAATATGTCCAATAGTAGGTAGCTTTCCTTTATATAGTGTATTTGATTCAGGCATAAGTTCTCCAGAAACTATGTATAACATTGCACCCGCTGCAAAAGATAAGCAAACAGCTATAACGTTTTGTGATATTCCACCTATTAGTGAGCCGAAAAAAGCTCCAATACCTGTTGTAACACCTGAAAGAATGACATAAAACAATACCTTAATAGAATTCATTCCACCATTTTTCATAGGAACAGCCATTGAAATTCCTTCTGGAATATCATGTAAAGCAATTGCAAGTGCAAGTGAAAATCCTAAAGTTTTCGAAGCTTCAAAACCAGATCCAATAGCCAAGCCCTCTGGAAAATTGTGAATTGCCAATCCAATGCTCACTATAATTCCAGTTTTCAATAATCTATCTTTTTTATCATGTATTGTCACTTTTTGAAACTTATTTTCAACAAAAATATCACATAAAATCATTAATAAAATTCCACACACTATGCCACATAATACTGAAGCTAACCCTGAGATTTCCAAAGCTTCTGGCACCAATTCAAAACATACAATAGCAGTCATTAATCCAGACGCCAGTGCCAGAATAAAGCTTAAAAATTTATTTGAATTTCTTTTAAACGTAACCCCTATAACTCCTCCTAATGTAGTTCCAAATGTACCAAAAAATAATCCTAACAATGTCGTTTTCATTAAATGTTCCATAGTAAAAACTCCTTTAAAACAAACTTTATATAAGTTTATTTTAAAGGAGTTCTTTTAGAACCTGATTACTCTTTATGCAATTACATGTTCATTATCTAAATATGAATCTTAAAATTAAAATAGCAATAAGAACAACTATAACAATTGATAAATGATTATAAAGCCACATCAAAACTTTTCCAATAGCTGGAATCTTTCCAATCATAACTCCCTCAACTGTTGATTTTGGAGCTAATTCTTTATCTTCAACATTATTATTATCACCTTTAGTTTGATACATTACTTCACCATTTATATTCATTTCCTTTACTATTCTGTGAACAATAACAGTTGAATCCCTTCTAAAAGCAATTACATCACCAATTTTAACTGCATCTGTGTCATTTACTATAACCACATCACCTATTTGAATTTCAGGAATCATACTGCCAGAAATAATAATAAACGCTTTTTTTCCAAATAAATTTGGTGTTTTATTTGGATTATTCATTGATTGAAAAACCAATATTGCATTAAAAAACACAACAAGAAAAATAATTACATATTCAATTATATTTATAATTTTCTTTTTATTTCCGTTTTTTTACATCCTTCTTAACATCTTTATTATCTTTCATCATATTGTTTCCTCTTAATTTTCATTTTTATTTTGGTTATCAGATTCAATCGTTTTTAAATCGTCTTGTGAACTTTCTTCCCTATTCTTTACAATTTTCTTAATAATTATAATTGCACAAACAAAAATCATTAGTATGTTAATTATACCTAACGGGGTTCTCATAAACATAGCAATATTTCCTAACCCCTTTACCTTGAATAAAAACTTTCCAACTACCTCTTTATCTTGAAGATTATTTTCTTTTGCTTCTTCTATGTACAATCTATTATTCTTTTTGTAAATAATAGAGTCGTTTTCTTTTATATTCTCTGTTTTAATTTTTGTTGCAACAATTAAATCACCAGCATTAGCGTTCGATTCATCAGAGTCAGATGACATTATATAACACCTAAAGTTGAAAAATCCCATTTTATCTCCATGACTCAACGAATTTATTCCTAAAATAAAGTAAATGAAAATTACAATTAATAATACAGCAATAATAATATCTTTTATTCTTTCGTTTTGTTTCATATTATTTTCTTCCTTTCATGCATAATCAAAAGGTTTTCTGCAAATTAAATCTTCATGCTTAGTCCAACTTTTTGTCTTTCAGTATCAATTTTTATAACCTTAACTTTAACAACATCCCCAACTGATACAATATCAGATGGATTTTTAACAAATTTATCACTTAGTTCTGAAATATGTACTAAACCATCATGCTTAACACCAATATCAACAAAAGCACCGAAATCTATAACGTTTCTAACAGTCCCTGTAAGAATCATTCCTTCTTTTAAATCTTCGAATTTTAGAACATCACTACGTAAAATAGGCTTAGGCATTTCATCTCTTGGATCTCTACCTGGTTTTGAAAGTTCGTCTATAATGTCTTTCAATGTAAGCTCTCCAACCTCTAATTCTTTAGCAGTGTTTTCCACATTTAATGCAGATAAGTGGGCTTTTATTTGATTTAGCTTCTCCTTATCAATCAAATCAGATTTGTCATATCCGATTTTCTTTAGCAATTTTTCAGCTACATCATAGCTTTCAGGGTGAACCGCAGTTATTTCAAGTGGATTTTTTCCATCAAAAATACGAATGAAACCTGCACATTGTTCAAATGCAACTTTTCCAAGCTTTGGTACTTTTAATAATTCTTTACGTTCTTTTAATTTTCCATTTTCATCTCTATACTTAACAATATTATTTGCAATTGTTTTATTTATACCAGAAACATATGATAATAGTGATGGTGTTGCAGTATTTACATCAACTCCAACTTTATTAACAGCATCTTCAACAACGCCTGTTAAACTTTCTGTTAATCTTTTTTGATTAACATCGTGTTGATATTGACCAACGCCAATAGCTTTAGGTTCAATTTTAACAAGTTCAGCTAATGGATCTTGTAGTCTTCTAGCAATTGAAATTGCACCTCTTAATGAAACATTTATATCAGGATACTCTTCAGTTGCAAGTTTTGAAGCTGAATAAACAGATGCTCCTGCCTCACTTACAATTGCATAATAAATTTCTTTATCTAATTCAGAAATCATATTTGAAACAAAAGTTTCAGACTCACGAGAAGCTGTTCCATTTCCAATGGCAATCATATTTACATCAAACTTATTAATAAGTTTAATTAACTCTTTTTTAGCACCTTCTACATCATTTTGTGGTTCAGTTGGGTATACCGTTGTTGTTGCTAGCAATTTTCCTGTTTCGTCAATTACAGCGATTTTACAACCTGTTCTATATGCAGGGTCAAATCCCATTACAGTTAAACCTTTTAGAGGTGCACCTAGCAATAATTGTTTTGCATTTTGTCCAAATACTTTAATAGCTTGTTCTTCTGCTTTTTCAGTTAAATCAGAACGTATTTCTCTTTCAATTGATGGTTCAATCAATCTTTTAAAACTATCTAAAATAGTATCTTTTAAAATTTGCTCAAACTGATTATTTTGTGTACCACCCTTTGAAGCTGATTTTTTTATAATATCTCTTTCAATATATTCTATAATTTGTTCCTCTGGTTTTTCCATTTTAACTTTTAAGAAGTCTTCTTTTTCACCTCTATTAATAGCTAAAATTCTATGGCTTGGAATTTTATTAACCTTTTCATTAAAATCATAATACATTTCATAGCTTGATTTAACTTCAGGATCACCCTTTGTAACAATTAATCCATCTCTATAACATAATCTTTTAATTTCTTTTCTATATTTAGCGTTATCAGAAATATTTTCAGCGATAATATCCATAGCACCAGCAATTGCATCTTCAGCAGATTCAACACCTTTTTCGCTATCAATAAATTCTTTAGCAATCTCATTAATATCTTTTACTTCCTCTTGAGCAAAAATAATATCAGCCAAAGGCTCTAACCCTTTTTCCTTAGCAATAGTAGCTCTAGTTCTCTTCTTTTGCTTATAAGGTCTATAAATATCCTCAACCTCAGCTAAAATCTTAGCATTCTCCAAAGCTGCAACAATCTCATCAGTAAGTTTACCTTGCTCCTCAATAGAATTTCTAACCTCTTCTTTTCTAGTCTCCAAATTACGCAAATAACTCAAGCGCTCTCCCAAGTCACGTAACTGTTCATCACTTAATCCCCCAGTAACCTCTTTTCTATAACGTGCAATAAAAGGAATAGTATTCCCCTCATCAATAAGCTTAACAGTGTTCTCAACCTGTCCATACTTAACACCTAATTCACCCGCAATAATCTGAATAATCTTTTCCATATTTATATTAATCCTCCTAACACGCTTTGCACTACAAAAAAACTGTAGAGTAGTCGAAAAGTCTCGAAAAAAATCGACCAGCTAAATAATTAACGCGTAGTGTAGTGCGCAGCTTGGCGCCCCCACCTATCGTCTTCCACCCAAATCCAAACGCCAGTAAACGAACGGAGCGTTAATTATTTAGCTGGTCGACTTTTTTCGGGAATTTTCGACGACCCCATGCACAAGTGCAAAGCTTCCTTGCCCCCATCATATCATTAAAGCATAAAAAAAACAAGAGGCGTAAGCCTCTTGCTCTATATAAAATGTTTAAAATATCTTTATTGCTTTTAAAATGTGTTATTTACACAAAAATTTTATTTAAGAACTCTTCTTCTAATGAACACTATACCTAATGAAACTATAGCAATAGCTGCAATAGCAACACCTGTATAAATAATAGGTTCACCTGTTCTAACTGTTAAGATAACTGGTGCATCATCAATATCATCTTCACCTGGAACTTTATTGTTTGGTGTAGAATCTATATCTGGTGTTCCATAATCATTGTAGTCTTCACTAATTTCAGCAACATTAACTTTTGTTCCTAAATTATTTGTTCCATTTATCCATGTTAATACTACAGTAACATCAGCATATTCACCTGGTTGTAATAAAGTATTTTCTAAAGCTCTAGTTACTATTTTTCCGTCAACTTCTTTCCACTCTGGGTTATCTTCTTGAACGAATTTTAATCCTTGTGGAATATAGTCTGAAATTTCTTTTGCATAACCAGCAATTTCACCTTGGTTGTATATTCTAATTGAATATTCAAATTTAATTTTTACATCATTAATATTTGTATTTTTCAAATCAACTTTTACAACTGGTTCTGGATTATCCCATGGACCATGGTTAGTTTCAGTAACTGTTTCTTTTCCGTTTTCATAAACAATTGCTTTAGTTACCCATTTTCTTAAAGCTAAGTCAAAATATCTAACTTTAACTTTATCAATGTCTTGATCATCTTCACCATCATTCCATTCATTTGGAGTTGAATCTCTGTCAACAACTGGATTTCCATTAGAATCTTTGTTTTCTGTAATTTGAGCATAATTTGTAATAATTCTATCAGATGTAGCAGGTTCAACAACTTTGAATGCAGCTTTAATATCTTTATAATCTAATGTTTTACCATCAAAAGATTTTATTAATGAGTTTTCTAAATATTTTGTTACAATTAAGTCAGCACCTTCTGCTTTATCTGTTGCAACATATGTTTTATTGTTATATTTAATTGTATTTGCAGATACTGCAACTTTTTCGTCATCTTTTACTTCTTTATACATTACCCATCCGTATTCTTTATTGATTTCATTTTCTGGTAAGAAAACTAATCCTGAAGGAATATCATCCATTACTTTTGTAGCATATCCATCAACTTCACCTTCATTATATACACGAATTGTATATGTAACGACATCTGTTGGGTTAACATCTACTGGATTCTTTGGATGTGTATATGTAGCTGTTGTAGATTCTCCACTAGCTAATTTAGATGTATCAACTTGTGGTACTCTACTTTCTTCTAATTCTTTACCATTAACTTCTGTAATAAATTTACGTAATGATAAATCAAATTGTTTCTTCTCATTTGGTACTATAATTGTAATTGTTGTGTTATCTTTATTTGTTATAAATTTAACATCTTTTCCATCTACTGATGTATTTTTTTCATCAATTACAAATGTTGTTCCATTATATTTTGTAGCAATTTTAACTTTAATTTCTCCATTATATGCATGATAATCAACTGGTGATTTTGTTTCAGTAATTGTATAGTTATCAACTTGTTTATCGTTAACAATTTGAACACCTTTAATTACAGAAACTTCTCCGTTTTCGTTTGTTGGTCCAACTTCTGTATCTATGTTTGAACCTTTAACACCAAAGTAAGCACCTGCTAATGTTTGTGTTTGATCTTTAGAATCTACTTTTCTAATAACAATGTTATATTTTCCTGATAATATTTCAACTGTTTCAAAATCATCATCATCTTGAACACCTGGGAAATAGTTTTTATCAACTACTGTTTTTCCATTTCCATCAACATATGTTCTTTCTTTAGCATTTTCATACCAATTATCTAAGTCTAAAGCATCTTTAATTGTATTTTGAACTGAATCTCTATCTACATTTCCAATTGCTTTAGCGTCTTTCCATACTGTATTACCTTCAGCATCTTTTTCTGAATATCCATAATTTGATATTTCTGCACGGCTTGTAATATATGTTTTATCTGTATCATTTACTCTACAAATGATTTTAACTTCTTGATAATAAGCATCTGTTACATTGATATCTTTTTTACCGATAAAGTCTCTTAATGTTTGAATTTCTCTGTTTCCATTATAGTTAAGAACTATTACTTTATCTCCTTCTTTAGCTGTTGTAGTATATTCTTTTGCACTTTCATCAGCTATTCTTACGAAAGTTAATCCATCTGGAATGTAATCTGTAATTGATTTAGCAAATCCTAAGATTTCACCTTCGTTATAAACTCTAATTGTATATTCAACTTCTGAACCAACTGTAACACCTATACTATCTTTAATGTGATAATATGAAGCTGTTCCTGTTTCTTCTAAGTTTTTGATTGATTGTTCGTTTATAATAGGTTCTCTACTTGGTTTAACATCTTTTCCATCAACTTTTGATATATATTTACGTAAGCTTAAGTCAAATTCTTTTGGAGTGTTTGGTACGTAAATTTTAATTGTTGATCCTTCTAAAGTAAATCTAACACCACTATTTTCTTTATCAACATTGAATGTAATACCATTATCTTTTAATACATATGTATTACCTTCTTTTACCATTTTTACTGATAAATTAATTGTACCATCAAATAAATGATAATTTTCTGGTGCAGATGTTTCTTTAATAGTATATTTTCCAACTGTTGTTTCATCATTTACTTTTACATTTGAAGCAACTGTAATTTTACCATTTTTTGTTGTTTCTTCTTTACCGTTTATATTGAATTTTGCAGGAGTATTGATTGTGTTTCCATTATTATCTACTTTATATAATTCAACACTATATTCCCCTGGCTTTGGAATTTCGTCATTTGGTACTGTAATTGTAATTTGTGTATTATCATTTGAAATGTCAACTTTAGCACCATTTGTAAATCCTTCAGTTGCAGTATTATCTCTATCTATTATATATGTTTTACCTGATAATTTGAATTTAACATTTAATTTTAATGTTCCATTAAATTTTGTAAATCCTTCTGGAGCCTCTGTTTCAATTATTTCATATGAATCTACTTGATTTGTATTAGCAATTGTTTTTGCTTTAGCAATATCTAAAATACCATTTACTGTACTTTGTTCTTCTCCATTTATGCTGAATGCTGCTGGAGACTCAGAAATAATAGTTGTTCCATCTGCTTTAACTTTTCTTAAAACAACTGAATATTTTCCTTCTGGAGCTTTAACAACTATATCTTTTGAATCAAATAAGCTTGTAGCTCCAACATTTTTCTCAATTCCCATTAAGTTTTGTTTATCTCCACCATCTAATACATATGCTTCTGTATTGATTGTAGAAATCATATAATCGATTCTTAAATCAACTTTTTTAACGTTATCTTTATATCCGTTTAATTTAATAAAGAAACTTCCATCTTTATTCTTTTCAATTATTTCTCTTCCAGCTTCTACTGTTGTACCATCATTTTTTGTTATAGTAATTTTAACTGGGTATTCAGCATTAGCAGGATTTCCAAAACTATATGTTGTTAATCTCATTCCGTTTGATTCTAAATAATAAGGTCCTACTTTATATGTATTTTCATCAAATTTTGCATTTTGTTTATTTAATGTAACGAAATTTGATACACTGTTTCCTGAAGCTGTATTAGCTTTAGTATCAGCAACAGCTGTTAACGCATAATATACATATTTTAATGTTTTTTGTTGTTCTGCTGTTAAGTTAGCACCATCTAAATATTGGTTAGGATTGTTTCTATATGCATTTGAAATTGAATTACCTGCATTTTTTGTATATTTCCATAATGCAATTTGTTCAACTACTTCTAAAGCATTTTCTTTATATGTTCCACCAATTTTAACATCTCTTAAAGCAAATATTTGTTGTGGTGTAACACTTGATCCATCAAATCCATATGTAGCAACTTTTGCTTTAACTGTATCTGATGTTAATAAGTTAGCTAAGTTCATAATCATAACATGTCTTGCAGTTCCATCATTTAATCCATTGCTTCCTTTAATGTTAGAAACGTACATGTTATTAATTAACCATTTAGCACAATTTAAGTTACTAAAATAATTTCCAGCTGCTGAAATATCAATTGGATTGCTGTATGTTCTATAACTTAAATGAGCATCTTCCTCGACACAGAATAAGTTATTATATCCATTTGCATTTCCATCTTTTTCAATAACTGTAATTCCGTGACCAGCTACTGTAACTCCTGATTGATTTGCTTTAATGTTAACTTGTTGGCTTTTTTCACCAGCTCTGTTTTTTGGTATAAAAATTATACCTGCAAGTATTGCCGCAATTGCTAAAGCTGCAATTGTAGCTTTAAATTTTGCACTTTTTACTAATAAAGACATTTTAAATTTAAACATTATTTTACATCCTCCTATTTAATAAACTTTTGTAATATCTTTAAAATGTATTAAAAACAAATTAAAAACATACATGATTTTTGTATGTTTATCTTCTTTCTTTTGTCTTATGTATACTATACTGATAGTTCAGTACTTTTTTATTATAGCATATTTTCTGAAAAAAATCAACATTTTTTCCTTTTTTATGCAAAAAAAGACGCTAAAATTTACTAATTTTAGCGTTTTATAATAAATACTATTTAATATTAATAGTTTTCAGCCTTAACTTCAAAATATGACTTAGGATGATTACATACTGGGCATACCTCTGGAGCTTGTTTTCCAATAACAATGTGACCACAATTTCTACATTTCCAAATTGCATCTCCATCTTTGCTAAATACTAGTCCACCTTCAATATTTTCTAATAACTTTTTATATCTAGCTTCATGTTCTCTTTCAATTTTACCAACAGCTTCAAATAGATATGCAATATGATCAAATCCTTCTTCTTTAGCTTCTTTTGCCATTCTATCATACATGTCTGTCCATTCATAATTTTCACCATTTGCAGCATCAGCTAAATTTTGTGTTGTTGTTGGAACTTCTCCATCATGTAATAACTTGAACCATATTTTAGCATGTTCTTTTTCATTATCAGCTGTTTCTTGGAAAATGGCAGCAATTTGCTCATACCCTTCTTTTTTTGCTTTGCTTGCATAATAAGTGTATTTATTTCTAGCTTGTGATTCACCTGCGAAAGCATCCATTAAATTTTTCTCTGTTTTTGTACCTTTTAAATCTGGCATAATATAACCTCCTATAAAGAATTTGCATTCATTATAACATATTCTAAACGAAAATCAACAATTTATTCGCAAACTTTAGCAAAGAGACATTTT
>CAMUZC010000012.1 GCA_947165105.1 uncultured Lachnospiraceae bacterium
TAGTAACTTTAACCCATTTGCCACCTTCAATTACAACACACTGATTCCGACTCTTGTTAAATGCCATGGTAGTATTTCCTTTCAGATAAATTTTGAAGAATTTGTATTTTTCATCTTCGTTTTGGAGAGTAACTCCACATTTCTGAATTTGCTTCAATGAAGCTATATTATCATTTCTAACAACCATAGATAATACTTCATAATCTGTGTTTTTTTGCAACCATTGTTTGAAATGATTTAAAACAATGGTCATTACTCCATTTCCCCTGTATGGTTTAAAGATGATTGCAGATGTATCTAAATTTCTTCCTACTGTCCGTACAGCAATTATTAAACCAATCATGATGCCATCTTTTTCAATAATAAGATAGAAATCATTTTTGTTGTCCCCTGCTGAATACAGTTTTACAAGCATATATGCTTCTTCGCAATCATGTGGATATGCTGATGGAACATATTCTTTTATTGCGCTGTCATTATGCATCATTGAGTAAAAAGTAGATACGTCGTCCATTACGAAATTCCGCAAAATATAGTCTTTTGCATGAATTATCATGCTGGCACCTCCTTGTTAAAAGATATTATTATTTTAACATATTTTATGGAATTTTTCAAGAATTGACGTTATTCTGATTTATTACTATTTTACCTTTCAAGGTCTTTTTGTTCATCTTTTTCTATTGTTTTTATTGTGTTTATTATGAAATTGCAAATTTCATTTCTTTCAACGTTTAGAATTTTCTCATCTTCTTCCTTGGTTAATTCAGATTTGAATTTTCCTAGTGATTCAATAATTTGAATTGATGCCAATGGGTAGCCTTCGTCTATTATTTTACTTTGTTTGTTTGTGAATTTTCGGCCTGATTTGTGCTCGAATGTATATGTTTCGTTTTTATTTACAATTGCTACTCCTTTTTTGAAATATCCTGTTAGATTTCCGTTCTTTCCATATTGATTTACTAGTGAAATGTAGTGTTCTATCATTTCTTGATCATTTAATCTTTTGCCATTAACACGTCTTACATGTGTTCCTGGTTGTATTTCGTTTGGCACGTTGTCTAGAAATAGTCCGTCATCTATTGCTATTGCTGGCATATTTGTTGCTTTGTTATATGCAGTTGCTTTGATTATTGCGTTCTCGGTTGGATTATTTCCGTTTTCGTCTACGTCTAGTTCTAGATTTAGGTCGTTTAGGGTTACTATGTCGATTCCGTTTTCGATTAGTTTTGGTGCATAACGTTTGATTTTGGCTTTGTTGGTTGTGGCTAATAGGTATTTCATTGTTTTGGCTCCTTTGCGTTTTGATGGTTTGATTGTATCATATAGTTTTCGAAATGGAAAGGATTTTGTTATAAAACGTAACTACTTCCATATTATTTGCTTCATAATGCTTTTCACTTGACATAAAAATGTCCTATCTGCTATAATGTAGCTATCATCTTATATAGGAGGTTTTCACTGTGAAGAAAAATAAAAATAGCCGGGATATAGCAGAAAAGATTTCATTTTTTACAATGGGTCTTTCTGATTTCAACGGCACACCTGGAATCGGCATCGGCTTCACTCCGAAGTTATTTGGCAACCCTTTTAGGAGACTGAAAAATAAGTTAAAAGAGCGCATTCGCCCTTACGGTCTAAAAATCGTAAAAATGCCTGATAATGCAGATTATATGGTTGTCTTGTTCGCTGACTTTGAGAACGACGATGGATATGACTGCTTAGGCTGCAAATGCTACTCAAAATCTACAAAAGGTAAGTTTCCTGAAGCTGAGTCTATTTTGTATTGTGGAGTGTGTGGTGACGTAAATAAGCTTCGTTTTACCAAAGAAAACTCTAAAGTTTTATTCCTTGGTACAGTGTAAACAAACAAGTATTAATTATGCTTGTGATAAATCCCCTTCAGCTTGGCTGAGGGGGATTTATTTTTGTGAAATAAATATATTATAATTTTAATAATTCATTTTTCTTCTTATCAAATTCTTCCTGATTAATGATTCCAGAATCTAATAATTCTTTATATTTTTTTATTTCTTCTATAGGATCTTCTTTTGACTCATTTTTATTTTTATCTAATTTTGAAAACCAATTAGAAATACTATCTTTTGTTTTATTAAGTCCTTCTGTAAATTTATCTTTAAAATTTTGTTTCTCTTCCTCACTTACATCTTCATTTTCGTTGCTCAATACTTCAATATCTTTATTAAACTCTTCATCTGAATAATCAAAAGAAGCTTTATCCAATGTTTCATTCAATCTCTTAGCCATAGGCATCATTGAAGCGAAATTAATCGTACCAGATATAACGCCGCCGATGACTGGTATTGATTTAGAAACTCCAGAAGCAAAAGTTTTCTTTGTAAGAGTATATCCAACAAACGAACATGTCTTTCTTATGATTGGATACCAAAATGTTTTTGTTAAAGCTTTCTGAGGGATTTTCTTTAATGCTGTTTTTGCCATTTGAGCCGATAAAACCCTAACACCTGAGACCGCACTAGATACTCCAAACATAACTCCACAATATAGAATTAGTTGATTTTTTATTTTCTCATCATCAACCTGTCCATTCTCCCACAAATCATCTGCTCCATATAAATATGATAATTCCTGTGCAAGTCTTAAAGACATTCCAAAAAATTGTAATATATCAGCAGGAATTGTAGCAGCCATTGCTAATCCACCAGGAATTCCAGCGGCAAATGATGCTATTGATGATTGACTTGTTCTTTTTATTATTAATTTGTTTGCTATATTATTAATTTCTTCTCTTGATACTCCTGCTGCTATTGGTCCATTATTAATTATGTTCTCTAGTGAATTGATTTCTGAAGAAAATCCTTCTGCTAGGAACTTGTTTCTATCTACCTTTACACCAGGCATTTGAATGGCCTTTGAAATAATCTCTTCTAACATAATGTCAGATGCAATCTCTTTGTTGTTTTTAATAGTATTATCCTGTTTCATCAATTGATTTTCTTCTTGTTTTATTAAATTATTATCTTCCATTTTTTCTCCTCCCTTAAGATAAAATGTTTTTTTCGCGAGGTATAATTTACCTTTTTTACCATATATATGGAATTAATTTATATCTAACTTTTTTCTTATAATCTGCATATCCTTTTAAATCCTTTTCCAATACAGCTTCTTCATTTTTTATCCTCTTTGCGATTATAATAGGATATATTAAAAATATAAGGAATGAAATTATAGAACCTAATACTAATGGCATTGTTAAAAACAGTAATATGGTTGCTGCATACATTGGATGCCTTACTATTCCATATAATCCCGTATCTATTACTTTTTGATTGTCTTGCACTTCAATAGTACGTGAAAGGTATGTATTTTCTCTTAATACTTCTGCGTATAAAATATACGCTATGATAAATAATATTGATGATATAATTATTACTACGTTAGGAAGTTGTATCCATTCATTTCTGTAGTTTAATCCTGCAAGAATAAATCCAGCCAAGAACATTAAACCACTAAATAGCAAAACCCACTTTTGCTCATTTTCTTTCTCTTTAGCGTTTAATCTCTTTTGTAGTAGCTCTGGATTTTTTATCATTAGAATAATTCCGGCTATGAACATCGGGATAAATAATAATCCTATTAATAACCAGCCGTTCCAATATTCTAGTGAATTTGCTGGAATGAATATTAGGCAACCTACTACTATTAGGCCTATTATATATTTTGTTATTGCTTGAAAAAATAGTTTTTTGTTCATAACTCATCTCTCCATTTTTTTACTTTAATAATTTTTCTAAGGCATTTGCATTTAGTATTGTATTAGATATAAATTCTCCTTTATAAAAGTTGGCCCAATTGTTAAATATACATGGAGCATTTTTTGCCTTTTCTAGTGAGTCTATTTTTATGAAATTTAGTTTTATATTTTTCTCTTTTGCATAATCTGATAGCTCTTTTACTTCATATTCTACATATGGACATTCATTGCTATAATAGATTGTAAAATCTTGATTTTCGATTTTCATAGTTCTTGCTGTTTCATTAAATTTTGGCGTTTCACTGTTTTCGAATTGTAGTGCTAATAATTCATAATCTTCTATGCTATCTACCACTTTAAATCCATAATGTTCAAAGAATTTCTTCTCTCCTAAAAATGGCTTTTTCTTTTTAGATACTAGTGTACAAATACCGCTTTTTCCTTTTTCTTTTGAATCATTTATTGCATATTCTAGCAATTCTTTTCCGATTCCTTTGCCTTTGAAGCTTCCTGCTACCCATAGACAATATATGTATTCATAGTTTTTACCAATGATTGGAACCCATGCTGTTTCTATTGGTTCGTATTCGATGAATATTTTTCCTCTGGCATTTAATTTTCTGAAGACGTGTCCGTCTTTTAATTTGTTTTTTATCCATTCTTTTTTGCTGTCAACACCTTGTTGGTGTTTTGGATCGCCTATTGCGCAGCAGATGTGCTCTTGGTCGATGTTTTCTAGAGTTAGATTAGTGTATTCGTTCATGTTTTATCCTCCTTTTCGTAGTCAAATTTAAAAATTATTTTTTTATAATCTGAATTGTTAACTCCACCTGATATATCATATCCTATAAATAAACTTTATAAAACCTTATATCTTAATTGAATATAAGAATCTTGTAATTGATTACATTCTAGTAGTTGCAGAGGCATTAATCGATTTAGCTCACTTTCATCTGTTATTGATTCCCCATCAACTAATGTTGCAACATCTTTTCCTCCAACCAATATCGGTGCTATAACAATATTAACAAAATCTATTAATTTATTTCTTACGAACATTCCATTTAATGTACCACCTGATTGGATTGTTAGTCTTTCCGCATTATATTTACTATATAAATCTTCTAATAATTTTTTTAAATCCAATGTCTCGTAATACAATATTTCTAAATTATCATACTTATCTTTCATGCTATATACAATATGATTTTTGTTTGTTGTTACTAGCAAAACTCTTCCCACCCAATGACATAAATAATCTATTCCATTTTCGTTTAGATGGGGTTTATTATCTATTATTACAAAAGTAACAGCATCAATTTTTTCATGGTATTCCTTTCTGTCGTTAACCCCTATTTTTGCCATTACTCTGCCTGTGTTTAGGGAAAATATATCTGTTTCTTGTTCTAGTTCATAGTATTGGTGTAATCCTTCTTTAACTCCATTTATTCTACAAAAATCTTTGTCTGCGTCCAGGTTATCACTGCTTCCAGTACTTATTTTTCCATCTAGTGATTCTAACATAAATAATGTTGTTGTTGGTCTGTTCATAATTAATAATTCCTTTCATATAATTTTTTTCCATTATATTATAAAAGGCAAATGATTTCAACTAATCATTTGCCTTTATATTTTGATAATATTTTTTATTACTGTTAAAAGACTGTTATTTAAATTTTTTACATAGTTTTTACATTTGGATCTTCTTAAGTATTTCATGAATTCTAGTTTATATTATTTGTTTGTGATTTAAGAGAATTTTTTTAAGAGTTATTAATTTTATGTACTTTTATTGATGATGTTTGTATTGAAATGATTGGTGAAGGTGAAGAATCTATTATTATTGAGAATATATAAATTGGTGGTAATTAAAATATAGCAAAATCGCTAATACATTTAATTATTGTTACAATCAAGTAATAATATAAATAGGTAAGTCCTATACCTCCACATATGCCAGTTAATAGTCTTCTAATATTATTGGATGGAATCCAATTAATAAACTGGATAAACCAGTCTATGCCCATAATTAATATTAATGCAACAGCAATAATAGCGTGAAATCTGACATTAACTAGTAATAATATTATTTCTATTGTTTCTCCAATAATCACACCTGTACATCTAGCACAAACAGGGAATTGATATCCTTTTATAAAGAAACTTCTTTCTGGCATTTGATGGCAGCCTATATGATGTCCGAAGTTCATCATTTTCATCCAAAGTTTATCTTGCATATTCATAATTATGCTCTCCATTTGCGTCCGCAATCACCACATACCCAATAAGCAGTACTGTATGTTTTTTTATCATCTCCGCAAAGTCCACATAATAGACCTGTTGGGCCTAATAGTACTGCACCACATAGTCCCATGCTTGCCGAATAGCTACTTCCGGTAGTTTTTACTTGATTTATGATATCTATATCATCTGAACCACAATTTGGACATCTCATTTTTTCGTTCTCCTTTTAATAACAATTATTGTATCTCATTACTGCTATAAATATTTTAACATACCGATATGGAATGTCAATATAAGTTTTTCTCCTTCATTAGACTATTTCCTTATAACTATTTTTTATATTGTTCTGCTCTTGTAACAATTTGAATTACTCTTTTTGTTTCAAAAACTGGATATGGTGCTTCCTCAAAATAATAATCTCTCTTACTCTCAACCACGGCTAGAGTTTTTGTACTAGCTCTATCCACATAAACTATATCGCCAACCTTAATACTTTTATCTTCGGAAATATATGAATATCTCCTAGAAGTATAAACATCTATATATCTTACTTCAACATATGTATATTTTCTATTTAAGCTAATCATTTTAATTTTATTTATCGCTTTAATACTCTTTGTAATATACGAATATAAATCTATAACTTGAGATCTATTTAAATCAATTACATACTCTTGATTGTCATATATTTTCATATAAATTTTCATTCTTGTTTGAAATAAATCAAACTCAAATCGAACTCTTTTTATATTGACATTTTCACAAGCTCTGTGTCTTGCAAAGAGCATATTCTCTATGTTTTCTATGATCATTATTAATTGTTCATATTTAATTTTTGTAATAATTTTATAGTTTAAGAATTTATTATTAATGCTAATATTCAATAAATATTTATCATTGTTATCAGATAATTCAAATGTAAGCTGACTATTTCTTTTAATGTTTAATATCATATATTTCACCCCCTTTATCTAATAATTATAATAAATAAAAAAGCACTACGCAACCTAGTTGGTCACGTAGTGTATCGTTATGGTTCTATTTGTTGTATTTTTCATATGCATTTTCAGCTATTTTTTTCATTTCATTTCTTAATAAACCTGGTTTTATTACTTCCACTAAATCTATATTTCTCATTGCCCACATTTTAAACCCAAGAGGATTTGTATCAACTTTTAATTTAAAAAATTCATCATTATCTGGTATTTTTTCTACAGTTACATTTCTTCCAAATGTATCAAATATAGCATCTAATAGTATTACATGACACACAGCTTCTATTTTTTCTTTCTTTCCTCCAAACATTTCAGTTGAAGACTCTGCAAAATCCTGTATCTCACTTTTGTTCTTTTTTATTGTAATCTTGTCATCTAAAATTTTTATATTTTTTATTCTATCAAGTCTATAATTGTAAAATTCATTTAGTCCTTCTTTGATTGCAATTAAATAAAACTCTTGCTTACTATATACTATTGCATATGGTGAAACAATAGGAGTACTTACAACTTTCTTTTCTAACTTATCTGTTATAGCATATTTCCAATATTCAAACTGCAACTTTTTATTTTCATAAATGCTAGTAGAAATATCTTCAATATTTTTTATTACTTCCACATTTTCTGTTTTGGAATCATTTGCATAAATATGATAATCTTTAAGCTTTTTATTTTCATATACTGTTTGCATATTTCTACATTTTTTTATAATGTTCTTCGCAATTGATGGAACTATATAATTTGCATAGCTAAAGTTATCAATAATTGCTCTTACTTCTCCAGGCTCAAAATCTGTTTCTGGATCATTGCTAATATAATATCCTTTTTTATTTTCATTATAAGTTGATATGTCATATCCTAGCTTGTATTTAAGCAAGTTTATGTTTCTTCTTAATGTTCTGGAATCAATAGTCTCTCCATACAATTCTTCAATTTTTTCTTTCATTTCTGATGCTGATAATATATGATCTTCATCACTATATTTTTTCAAAACATTTAGTATGTATAGAATATTTCCATTTTTTTCATATAATTCCATATATATTCTCCTTTTTCTTTTGTTCGATAAAATTATATATTTAATGGTGTGGTTTTTCAATAGATTTTATAGATTTTTGTGATTGTTTATACATTTTGTGACCAAGCGAGTTGATTTGGATTGCATTAAAGCAATTATCCTGCTATCATTATTTATAGTTCAGTGCAATCCCACTTCTTCTTTCGGGAAGAACAGGATTACCTGGACTACATAGTTTAGAACTGTCAGCTAGAGACTAGATTTAATCTCAGTCTTCTGACCTAAACTAATAATAAGATTGTTCTTTCGGATTGTCCCTTTGAGGACCCATTTCCATGCTCAATCTTATTAATACCAAAAGGTTCTAACTCGAAATCCTTACTTCCGCTTTTGCGTGGTAAGGCAGAGTTAGAATCTTTTAATTTTTTTATTAGCCGTAGATTCTATTGTTTTCGTTTTTATTTTTTAGTAACTTAAAATACTATTCCTTTGCTGTTTGTTGTTGTATTTCTTTCGTCTTCGTCAATATATCCTTTCCCTTTAATTCTTTTGCATTCATCAAGTATTGAATTAAAATATCTTGTCCAACCTTGTTGTCCATTAATCTTAATAATATTACTTTCGTTACCTCTTTATCAACCTTGTGTAAAGTTAGAGCTTTTACCAGCACTCTCTCCAAATCTGTAAATGCCTTTTTCTATTCCTCCATCCAAACTATTTTACTTAATATTTCCTCTTGTATATCCAAACGTATCTTTTCTGTTTCTTTTCTCGTAACATCCAGCTAAGTTGTAGTCCTTCTCTCGCTTCTTCCTCTGTCGATGTTTTGTTCCTTCATGAAATAATTTTTGACATTTTGTTCATTTTGTAGTATACTATTGATGTTAAGAGAAGTTGATATTCGGCTGTGTCCCTTAATTGAGGACGCGTCAGCGTTGTCAACTTCTCTTATATTATTATATCATATAAAATTTTTCTTCCACCTTTTACCTTTGCAATATTTAATAATGCTTCATAAATTTTACCCTCTTTAGTTTGTAAATATATTTTTTAATTCCCAACCATTTTCTTTTGTTTGATAAAAATATATATTTAATGGAGTAGTTTTTCAATAGATTTTATAGATTTTCGTGATTGATTGTACATTTTGTGACCAGGTAAGTCGGTTTATCTTGCGTTGTTGTAATGAATATGCTACAATATTAAAAGATGCAGCTTTATTGTGGTTGGACAATTGGAGTCCGGTTGTAATAATTGACTGCATAAAGGAATCAGCAATGTTTGGATATTGTATCCATTCATTGAAACCTGATTCTAAGCCCACTACGGAGCTATATCCGTAAGTCGGCTTTATTACAACATACTACTAGACTTACTTGCTGAAATATACGAATTTGACGTAGTATGTTAGTATATTAAAGTATGTTTTACTGACCGGCTTTTTAGCTTCAAGTACTTTATTACATACTTTATAGTAGTTGTATAGCACAGACAATTGTAGTCCAAGTACAATTAACGCTTTTAATAAGATTGTTCTTTTGGATTGTCCCTTAAATGAGGACCCGTTTCCATGCTCAATCTTATTGATACATAATATTCTAACTCACGTGCCTTACCGTCGCCTAGGAGTGGTAAAGCAGAGTTAGAATCTTTTGATTTCTTTTATTAGCAATTGCTTTTATTTATTTTTTTAGTAAATACAAACTAAATTTTTCTAGTCTTCCATCTCTACTATTTTACTTAATATTTCCTCTTGTGTAATCAAATTCTTCTCTTCGTATTTGTCTATCAAAAATTTATCATTTCTATTATTTGATTATTTTTTCGACAAGCTGTCATTACAAGCACAATATCCTCTGTTGTTTGCTTTAATTTTTGCCAATCTAACATAACCACCTCTATTGTTCTTTCATTCATCTTTTATAATTGTAATTCATTTATTAATAATTTCTGTTTCCTTGTAAGTTCCATATTCTACATCCTTTCTGAAATTTGTACCGCAACTTGTATTACCTCTGCTTCACTTACATACTCTTCACGAATTGAAATTAAGTACTTCATCATAATTTGCTGTTGCTTCCTTGTTTTTAGAATTCTACTTAAGTGCGCAGCTATATCCGGTCTCTCACCTTGTTTAACCATCTCATTAATTAATTCATCTTGCATTAATCCTACTTTACCTCCTTTAGTTTTCCAACTTTCACTTTCATTTCCATTATATAACTCAATAAAACTGTTCTTCAATTATTTCTAACATCTTTATATCTGCCTATACATTTTATGACCATATAAATTTTCACTACTTGCATATACCCACAATATATGCTATAATATATCTACAATTTAAATATTCAAAAGAACAAGAAAAACTCTTGTACACGGTTAAATCATTAATCGTGATAATTAAAAACATTTTATAGATAATGTTTATTTTAAATGGAGGTGTTCTTATGAATAATACAATTGCTGAATATTTAAATTGTAGTAAATCTAAGAGTTTCAATGAAACACTTTTTTCTTACATAGACAAAAGTGGTCATAAAGACTCAGAGATTTACAATGCGGTGTACATAGATCGTAAGTTATTTTCTAAAATAAGATGTAACGAGAATTACATTCCAAGAAAGAATGTAGTAATCAAATTATGTTTTTCCTTAAAGCTTAACAAAGCCGAATTTAACAACTTGTTAAACTCAGCTGGTTACTCTTTAAGTTCAAACAAATTTGACCTTGTTATCTCTTACTGCTTAGAAAACGCCATTTATGATATAGACATCGTGAACGACTATTTGTATACCAACTGCGGCGCTATTCTATAGCGTTATTTTTTTGTCGCTTTTTAAGCGACCTTTTTTGTTTTTGTCTGCCTTATAATTTAGATAAATTACAATTATCAAGGAGGAAATGGATATGAAAATTAATTTATCAAGCTTAATGGGTTTAATAAATGAAAGTGAAAATCAATACTCTTCATTATTATATTCATTAAAGCAACACGTTTTTAACTCAACTATTCAAGAGCTTAATGGTACTACTAATATAATTGAAGACAACAAAAAAGATTTCCGAGAGGAAATTGCCGAAGTGGAAAAATTGTCAAGAGAAATTACTAAATTAAAAAACATTTTATACGCTAAGAATAATTCTTTCACTTTATCTGACGGTAGAACAATTCAAGCTGCAATAGTTGAAAACAGCAATCTTCGTAAGCTAAGAGATGGCTTACAAAACTTGCTTCGTTATCGTAATTCTAAACAAAGAGTTACTGAAGTTAATAATTCATATTTTCAAATTCAAGAGATCAATTACAATGTTGACGAAGTGAAATCTAGAATATTACAATTAGATACTGCAATCAGAAATACTGATTTTGAGATTTCTAAGCTTAATAGTGTTGAATTTGATGTTGAATTATAGATTTCATGATTTCGAAGCCTAAATTTAATATTGAGTTCTTGGGTCTGGTTAAGGTATTTTACTGGTTAAATTGAATAAAGAAGTTTTGTGTTTGTATAATGATGGCAATTAGAGCCTGTATTATACTAACCAAAATGATTGAAAGTTTCAAGCCCTTGCCTTTTTTGAATAACTAATTTTTAAATATATGTGCTTATATGATTAAAGTTATTTGATTTTTAAGATTATGGTTACTCCCCTGTTTTTATTTATGGGGAGATGGATTAGATTATAGATTATTTTTTATTACAATTCTTTATGCATTGTGAGATTAATTATTTTAATAGTTATTCGAAAAGGACCAACTGGCAACGAAAATCAACTAGGCGAATGTCCACAGATTCTGATGTTCGCCGAGGATTGTTGGTATGGAATGTGGTACTGACAAAGCGATGATACTGAAGTTCTGTTGATTTTCTTGAGTGCTGTCCTGTATCTGGAATAGTAGGATAGTACGGCTGGCTGGGAAAATACTGTTGGCTCGTAGGGAATTGGACTCTACCAACCAACAGTATTTCATATGATAAAATGACTGCAATGTTAAAATTGTACTTGTTTTATTATGAAAAAAGCAAGTACAGTGTTATAGCCTGTACCTGCTTTAAGAAGATGTCGATTGAGAGCTGTCCTTTTGGATAGCATCACTCATAGCCATCTTCTTATTTACTCTCTTTTTTATCTTTTGGTTGATTATTACTACTGCTCTGTTGATTCTTGTTTCATTTTTTTAAATCATTAGTATATAATAATACCCTACTATAACTTTGTATTGCATTACTAATATCATCTAATTCCATAGTTTTATTAAACTCCCCATAGCTTATTCCAGCTAAATGTGTTGAACCAATTTTGGTAGTATAATCTCCGGTAACATACCTAACCTTTCCAATTGTAATCATATTTTTTATTAATTCGTTAAAAAACAATATTAATGTTGCTTTATAATCATATTCAACAAAAATATTTGCCAAACTAAATTTATATTGATTTCCAATTTTAGAACTTTTAAGTATATGAACTGCATCACCTTCTTTGAACAATTCTTTTTGTTTTTCATCGTTTTGTATCTTTATAGAACCAAATCCTGCAAACATGCTTAATCCGTGTTTAAAAGAATTATAATGATTCATTTGACAAAGTTCATTTGCACAAAAAATAACCCATTCTTTCAAATTATTAATTTGTTTTTCATCAAGCTGTTTATCTGCTCTAGTAGAACCAACTAAAACCATCAGTAAAGTATCCTCTCCATTCAGTTGATTATTTAACTTTTCAAAATTTCCTTTTGCTATATCGTTAATTATGCTATGATATTCACGTGTTCCAAGTGATGTCAATTCAATTAATGGACATTTTTCTAATGCTGCATGAGCAATAAACAGCCTCATAAACGTTTCTAAACAATGGTAATATGTTTCAACTATCTCACATTTGGCGTACTTTTTTAATTCATTTGAGCCAACAAATTCATCGGTTCTAAATTTTAGTTTTCCAATCTTCATTTCACTTGATTTCAATCTGCTTATATATTCATCTATTTCTGATAACAAATCTATCAATACAACTAATTTTCCATCAAAATAATCTGTCATATAATCTCTATAAAACATTATATTCAATTCATCTTCTTGTCCATCAACTAAATTTTCTTTTGGTCCTAATAAAGCCATTATATCACACCCTCTTTTTTAATCATTTACATACACTATCGTCTTTTTATAAATCATGTTTTTTATAAAAAAACACAGAAATACTCTTTATACTAATTTGTCGATTTCTTGAATTAAATTATATCTTGCTTCTAGGAACTTTGTTAAATCACCTCCAAAAAGTTGTATACAAACTCTACAATTTTTAAAGAAAAACAAACAAAACCTTTTACTCAATGAATCTTTAAATAAATCAAACCACGTATTTGAATTAAAAACCACACCAATTTTTGAAGTAATTCCATGAATTGGTACTGTATTCCTTGATAATTCCCCTGGATTTAATATAAATTCAAATAATTCCATCTTTAAATATGCAGTTCCACTATCTTCTTCTATATATGTTGATAATTCATATTCATTATATCCAGGAACCTTTCTTAAGTTCAAATTACCTTGTTCAAATTTGATTAAACTACAAAATTTAGCTTTTTTATTATTACTAATCATCATAGAATAGTTTGATTCCTCAAACTCATTTTCTATTATAAAAAATAATACCCAAATAATATTCCACTCATTCGACTCGTCCAACTTGTTTTTTTCAATCAGGTTTTTCTTTATAATTGAATATCTTAGTAAAACCTTTTTTATCTTTCTTGGATTATAAAAACAAATTTCACTAAAAAAATCCTTAATTGTCTTTAGTTTTTCTTCTTCTAAATCTTTAAAATATATCTTTAATAATTTTTCGAAATCAAATGAGTTCTTTGGCACACTAAATGCTATTGGAAAAATCTTATCAAGAAAACTTTCTGCCTTATTAATTTCATTATTATATTTATTCTTTAGTGCCAATGATACTGCTTCTTTATCTATACCAAAAATAAAAATTACATTTTTTACTGATAACAACAACTTAATATTATAAATAATATTAAGCATGTTTTCACTATTACATCTATCAAGATCGTCAAGAAAAACTATTATTTTTTTATTATTCTCTTTTATATAGTTTTCTATTTTTTTCTGAAAAGACTCTATGAATTTCTGAGTATCATTTGAGTCACTCATCATTTTTTCAATGAAACTCATTATTTTATCCATATCATAAGAAACATGTGGCACATTAATTTTAATACCTTTTCCCAAGTTTAGAAATCCTTTAATTATTTCTTTTCGAGCAGATTGGTTAACTCCTATATTTTTTAAAACTAAATTAATTATCTTAATGCTCAAATTACTATAATCACTTTCTTCTTTCCACATATCTATCCAGATTTTTTTATAGTTATCATCCGGTAATGAATTATATATTGTTTTCATCATTGAAGACTTTCCACTTCCCCATTCTCCATAAATTGATAACATATTGTTTTTTTCTAACAATTCCGTATTCAATTCAATAAACTCTGTAATAGCATTTGCTTTTTTCAGTGTTCCTAAATAATCATTTTCTTCTGTTAGTACAATTGGTTCTTCAATTAATTCCATTTTTTCTCCTTATTCGTTTATATAAAACTTTGATCAATTACATAAATTTCTGATTTACACTTGTTAATTTCCATCATTATCTTGGCGTTAAGCCTTATAATATCTATTTCATACTTTCTAACTAAATCCAATAAATCTTTTTTTGAATTATATAAATTGGCCTGTAACTCATTCTTTAGTTTAATATACTCATTTTCTTTATCTTTAACATTATAAGAAAATTTATGATTAAATATTGTTGCTAGCTCTCCTTCTTTTAGGAATTCATTTTTGTATTTTTCTATATATTCATTTATAAATTTTAAAAAAGAAAGTTTTTTATACAACTCTTCATATAATGCACTATAATCAGATATGCAACTATAGTATTTATCATTATTAATGAATTCCATATTGCAATCAAAAACCGATTTATATGCTGATATTAATAATATATACCTACTTTTTCGTCTATTCTTTACTGCCGATATAACTGCAATTACACATCCAGTTATCATTCCCGCAAACAAATTACAAAAAATTGAGGAAACAAATTCATTGTTATTATAATGTTCTATAATTGCCACTATCAATGTGCTAATAGTTGCAAAAAAAAGAACTATATATATAATATTTTTATTATAAAAGTTTTTCATTAACATTGTATTCCCCCTTGACAAAAATAAAATAATCTTGCGATAAAAACACATTTTTATTTTGCTTTTCTTATGTATTGTTTATTAACCTCTAATATTTATATTCTTCCACATCTTCCGCAACTTTCCTTCCTTCGTCAATTGAAGTTTTAACATTAGAATAATATAGAACACCATTCGCACCACTTAATCTAGCCCTCAGATACATCGCCAATTTATCATCTGTACAATAAATATAGCACCCTTTTTGGCCTCTAGTCATAAGTGTTCTATACGTATTCTTAATAATTTCATCAGCCACCTTTTCAGCTTTTCTAGAATCTTCCCTGAGCATTTTGTTTATACCCTTCATAGATTGATCAGTTCTTGCTCTTGCAGTAACATCAGTAACAATTCTACCATTTTCATATCTCAAATCATCACCAATAATAGCCCCAACATAATCAAACTCCAACCCCTGAGCTGTATGTATGCACCCCACTTCATTAACAGATTCTTCATCAATAGCCCAAGTTTGACTATTACCTAAATTCCAACTCATTGCAAAGTCATACTTTGGAATTGTAATATCATAAACATCAGACTTATTCTTCCCATCCTTAATCCAATCCCAACAATATCCCGCAAGTAATCTAGCTTTATTATTTATCTTATTCTTTTCAAATATCAAATCTCTAACTTCATTAGGTGTATCACAAACTCTAATATCATAATCCAAATCAAATCCATCGCTATTAGCTGTTCTCCTAATTTCTAAAACATCATCTAGCCACGCAATATATCCATCAGAGCCGTTACATCTAAATTGTGATTCCAATTCCATTATTTCAGATTCAGCACCAGCTTTTTTAATATATTTTTGAATTTCATCAACACTTCCTATGTCTTTTAAAGTAACTCTTTGTGATTCATCTATAAAAAATATTGAAAATTTAGAGGCTTTAATAATTTCTTTTATCTGGTTCTCTCCTAAATTTTGGAACATTCCAGATTTAGCATTTAATCTGTGAGCTTCATCTACTATTAAAACATCAAACTCATTTTCTGCAGATTCAACAAAAGAACCTGAACCCTTGAATAAATTGTTAATTCTTGTTTTTCTAAAATCTCCACTTAATTTTGTTGCATACACGTTTCTTGGTGCTGCATTTTTTGTAACATACGAGCAAACCATATTTTCTTTTGTTAAATTTACTAACAAATTAATTGCTAAAACAGATTTTCCTGTACCTGGTCCGCCTTTTACAATTAGAACTCGTTTTTGCCCATCTCTATAGGATTTTCTTGACATGTCTAATGCAGTTTCATATACAAGCTTTTGATCATCTATCATTACAAATTCTTGATTGCCTTGTAACATGCTTGATAATGCATCTTGTAATGATTTTGATGGTCTTATTTTTCCGTTTTCTATTTGATATAATGTTTCTTTGTCATCACCATATTTTATGTATTTATTAATGAATTCTCTTAACTTTTCTACATCACCTTTTATAAATGCTGGTGCTTTTTCTAAATAATATTTATAATTATCAGATAGCAATGTTGGTGGTGTTACAGCTAAATAGTTGTGAAGATATGCACATGGGTGCAAATCTATTTGCTTTTCTTGTACAGTTTCATTGTAATCTTCTATTGTTGTTGCGTATGACCATGCTTGATATGATGGATGTGCAACCTCACGTAATGCTTGTCCTGTGAAGGCTTGAACTATGCCATCTTTTCCAGTTACAATTTCTGCTTCTGTCCATTGTTTTAATTCAATGATGATTGCTGTATTTTTTAGTTTTCCATCTTTTCCAGTTATAATGAAATCAACTCTTTTTGATGTGTTTGGTATTTTGAATTCTATTGCTATTCCAACATTGTTTGGTATGTTGTTGTCTATTAATACTTTCATCATGTATTGCATAGAATTGTTCCATGCTTTTTTTTCATTTTTTGATGTGTGATATCCCATTTTTTCGTAGAATTTTCTGTCGATGTTTTCTTCTATTTTGTCTTGTACTACATCTTCTACAAATAGTTGCTTTGTTGCTTCGTATACTATCATAATTATTGCCTCCAATGATTTTTATAATTTGTTATATTTAGTGCTAACTCCTTTCGCTTTTTCAACTGGATATTTCTTTTTTGTTTTTTCCAATTTGCTTAGGATTATTTCTTCTGGATTGACTCCTAAACTCATGGACATTTGTATACAATACGTGAATACGTCTGCTAGCTCTTCGCATACTTCCTGTTTGTTGTAGTTTTCGCTATCCCATTGGAAGCATTCTAGAAGTTCTCCCGCTTCTATTGAGACTGATTTTGCTAAGTTTTCTGGTGTGTGAAATTTGCCCCAGTCTCTTTCTTTGTTGAATTGTTTTAGTTCTTGGATTATTTTTTCCATAAATATCCCATCCTTTATTAAAAATTTTTATTTAACCATACTTTTACATCTTCACATGTTTTTATTCCAGATTTTTTAAGTATGTCAACTATGTCAACAGCAGAAATTATTATAATTGGATGATTATCCTCTACGATTTCTTTATATGTTTGAATATCCACATATGAAGTTGTTACTAATATACCAAATTCTCTATACTTTAGTCTTGAAATAAGTCTTGATGTTTCCTTTACTCCAACAGAATCATCTAATTTATACCTTTTAGCTTCTAAGGCAAAATTTACTAGTATATTACTTCTATCTAATCCAATTCTGTACTTTCCTATTGCATCCCTGCCACCATCTCTACGACTTTTTGTCAAATCGTACGAAATAATGTTTTTATCCATTAATTGTGCTATTTGTGCAGCACATTTTTCAAATTCATAAGGATTATCGAAGTAATTATATATTTCATTAATCATCCTAATATCTTCATCACTTTTAGGCATTTGTTCTTCTTTTTTTCTATATTCTACAACTTTTTTTGATGTCAAGTATTTGCATCTACCTGTAGCTTGCCATGCTGCCCATTCTGTTGGAGCATATTTACTCTCCTTAACTCCATTTCTTAAGTCTTCTAACCATCTACTATCTATCTCATTTACATCTAATATTGAAAAGACCGCTCTATAATTCTGGTATCTTTTTCCATTTCTCTGGCTCCATACTGAAATCAATTGTTCCTCTTTAGTTAATCTATCATCACCTGGTATTGCAAGCCCTAAAAATCTTACATCTCTTTTAGTTTTCTCATGTTCTTTCTTAAAAATAAAAAATGGCATTATGTCTTTTCTATTATTATCTTCCAACTTTTCAAAACAAGTTCTTAAAATTTCGTTTCCTTTCTTTTTAGTATTGTGTAAACTATGTCCTTCTTTTCGGTTATCTCCGTAATACACGAATCTGCCTAATTCCGTATCGATATAATCTTTCCAATCGATATTATCTCCTGTTGAAAATAATACACAATATGCATTTTGTTTTTCTTTGTTATTTACAGTTCTAAATCCACCTGCATTTCCACATTTCATAAGCTTGCTTATTACTTCTGAACTCATATTAGGCTCTACTCCACCATAATATACTTCATCTATTATTAAATTTGAATTTTTTATGTTTTTGAACTCAATAGCCATGCATTAATACCCCTTTTCATGTTTTTTCTCATAAATATAAATAATGATATATAATTAACTGAATAACTAAAAACAATATAACATATTTCATTTTATTTTTCTACAACTTCTTGTATATTTTAATCTAATTATATATAATGCTGTCAAAGGAGAATAATTATGAACAAATTACCTTATAATCACAAATCAAAAAAATCAATATTTGAATACGCAAAAACACTTCAAAACCAATCCTTCAGAGATGTAATAAATTCTAACTCAAACATTGATGAAATCGAAAAAAATTTACTTTTTGATAGATATAATAATCCTAACTCTAAAGGTTCTCTCGGGCAATTAATAGAAAAATATTTCTTTTTATACGACCCTAATAGTAATCCAGATGCTGATTTTAGTGAAGCTGGCATAGAACTTAAAGTAACTCCATATCTTAAAACTAATAAAGGTGAGTTAAGAGCAAAAGAAAGATTAGTATTATCAATAATAAATTATCTTGAGGATTATAAAGAAGAAGATTTCCTAAATAGTCATGTATATAAGAAATGTGCCTTAATGTTGCTTATATATTACTTATATGAATCAGACAAATCCCGTCTAGATTATATTATAAACTATATAAATCTGTTTCACTTTCCAGAAGAAGATTTAGAAATAATAAAAAATGATTATAAGATTATTATAGATAAAATCAAAGCTGGAAAAGCAGAAGAAATCTCCGAAGGAGATACAAACTACTTAGGAGCTTGTACAAAAGGGGCTAATGCAAAATCGCTAAGAGACCAACCTTTTAGTAATACGAAAGCAATGCAAAGAGCATTTTGTTTGAAAAATTCATACATGACATATATTTTAAATAAATATATCGCAAATAATGATACAAATTCTGAATCAATTATTAAGGATGCTACCATACTTAAAAACAAATCTTTAGAGCAATATATTATTAGTAAGCTTGAACCTTTCTATAATCAAGATGTAGAATTACTAAAACACAGATTTAATATACCTTATGAATTTTCAAATAAATCATTTACATATCTTCTTGCCAAAGGAATGCTTAATGTTGTTAATGATAAAATTGAAGAATTCGAGAAAGCAAATATTCAAATCAAAGCAATTCGACTAAGACCTGACGGAATGCCGAGAGAATCAATGTCATTTCCAACATTTAAATATACTGAAATTGTAAACGAAGACTGGTTAAATTCGAAATTATACGAAACATTTTCAACCACAAAGTACTTATTCATGATATATCAATATACTGATGATGGTGGTTTAATTTTCAAAAAGGCTATGTTTTGGCATGTACCAGGAAAAGATTTAAATACCGAGATTAAAAGAGTTTGGGAAGAAACCGTAAAAAGAATTAACAATAACGAATACAATAATTTGCCTAAAATAAGTGAAAGTAATATTCTGCATGTTAGACCACATGCCCAAAATGCAAACGATACATATCCAACTTTAGATGGAAAGTGCGCAATAAAAAAGTGTTTTTGGTTAAATGCCCATTATATAAAGAAACAAATAGAAGAAAATTAATTTTTATATTTACAAAAAAATATCAAAATAATATAATATATTTATGAAATACAAAGGAGAAAATAATATGAATCAAATGAAAAATTTTATGAACCAAATAAAATCCGATATTACTGAATATCAAGAAAAATATACAGAAACAATAAGCAAAATAAATCAGGATGGATGGGCTTTTAATTTTTGGATTCTTGACAAGTTTTTTTATGTAGATGAATTAGATATTGAACGTCATATTATAGATTATAGTGATTTTGGAATAGATTGTTTTTACTATTATGAAGAAACCAAAGAACTATATTTAATCCAAAATAAATATTTTACAAGCAACAACTCAACTGTAACTGGTAATTATTTGAATGATGACGTTTTTTCTAGATCAATTCAGTTACTAAAAAATAATACTTATCGTAGATCTCCCGAACTTCAGCAAATATATAATGCAAACAAATCAAATCCAGAATTTAAAGTTTACATAGAAATCTATGTGACAAATAATAATAAAGACAAAAGCGCATCTATTGCTGTTGAAAACTTTAATAAACAACAACCTGAAAATATCAATGCTAAAATTTTTTATTTAGATGATATTTATTCAAAATATTATGAAGAAGACATTAAAGACCATAAAAAGTTTGACTATGTCCTAAAAAAAATAAATAAAGAAACCACCTTAATAATTAACCCTTCTACACTAAAACTTAAATCCAAAATAAAAACCATATACATGATTATATCCATAATTGACATATACGAAATGATTAAAAGTGCAAAAAATAATAAATATAATTTAGTTAAAAATAATGTAAGAGATTATATTGGAAAAAAGACTAGCTTTAATAAAGGTATCGAAGACACATTAAATAATGATGATGAATTAAGCAATTTTTTATATTACAATAATGGAATAACCATTATTTGTGACTCAATTTCAAATTCAGGATTAGTAGAAGGTAAAAAATATGAACTTAAAAATCCCCAAATAGTAAACGGTTGCCAAACAGCCAATACAATTTTTGAAGTTTTAAATATGATTGGTGACTTTAATGAAATACGAAAAAAATACTCTCATTGCTACATAATGACAAAAATACTTATTATTGACACAGATGCTAAAAGAGAATTATATAAAAATATTGTTACCTATAACAATTCTCAAAACGCAATCCAAAAAAAGCATTTTGAAGCTGTAAAACCCAGATTTCAACGTCTAAAAAACGTATATAAACAAAAAGGATTTTTATTGTGTATTAGTCCTTCAGATGAATACCAGTTTTCTCAAGAATTTCCAACAGCTACATCCCTAATTACAAAATCGGAAAAATATAGAAAATTATTCGAATTAGACTTTAGAAAGACAAAAGATTTTTATATTAAATTAGATAAATTTTTACAGGTTATTTTGGCTTACACTTGTGGAGCCTATAATGCATATCAAAAGAAAAGCTCTTTATTAAAAGTAGATTCTTCATTGTATCAAACCGTCTGCGATTTTATTTTAAATGAATCTATCAATGTAGATTTGTTATTATTGTACTTACTATATGAAAAAGCCGAAAAAGCCAAATCATTAACAGATACAAGAAGATTTCCTGTACTTTATTTTCTAATAGAAGGATTTGCAAAATTCGAATGTCAAAACAAATCATTAAGTATAAGTAGTGTTTTAACTGACTCAAAAAAGATTGATACAATTATAAAAATATACACAGAAGTCTCAGAAAGATATTATGAATATTTTAAAGAGAAATACAAAGACACGGGTTTAGATGGTTACAACGATTTGACTAAAAAAGAAATTGAACCTAAAAAATTTGAAGAAATATATTATAATGTTAAAATGAAATACGAAAGCGAAGATTAATCTTCGCTTTCAAATATTTTATTTAATTTATTTCCCATTTTCTCTATAAGTCCAACAACTAAAGCATTTCCCATACAGAAATATCTAAATTTCTCGGGCATTCCTGTATCTGTCCAATTATCCGGAAAACCATTTATTCTTTCGGTTTCCACTGGTGTTAAAATCCTATAGCACTTTGACTTTGGATCTTCTACAACATGAGTACTTCTATTCAAACTTCCCTCACTTGTAAGCATTGTTCTTGCAGGTTTTTCTAACGAATCTGGAAAGGCTATTGCTCCTTCTCTAAAGTGATACTCGTGTGGTGTTCCTTCTTTTCTTATAATATCTTTTGCACCTTTTAAGTAATTCCATTTTTCAAGATTCTTTCCTAAATTGTATTTCTCATCAACTCCATCACATTCTATTATTTTACTTAAAAATGTTGGTTGCATTTCCACAGGAACAACTTCTTCTGTGTATATTTTTCCATCTTTCATTATTCCTGAATTCTTAAAATCCATTTTAAAATTATCAGATACATCGATTAAGTCTTCATATTGGAAGTCGTATATTTTACCATCCATTCCATTTATAATTGGAAACTCTGAATTAAAGAATCCGGCAATTATGTATTAACTCTTGTTCACTTTTTTTTTCAATTGATTTATAATAATTTGTTGTATTTTTACACGCAAAAATAAATGTTCTTCTTCTTCTTTGTGCAAATCCATAATCTGCTGCATTTATTACTCTCCACTCAACTGTATACCCCAAATCCTTGAAACACGCAAGAATTACGCCAAAATCTCTACCTCTTTGATTGGCTGGTGATTTTAGTAATCTATCAACATTTTCTAAAAGCACGAAATTAGGATTTTTGGCTTGTAGAATATCTCTAATTTGCCACCATAAAACACCTTTCTTTCCTTCCATACCTTTGGCTCCAGTTCTAGCAACTGAATAATCTTGGCATGGAAAGCCTCCAACTAAAAGATTATGATTTGGTATTGTATTTTTATCTATTGAAGATATGTCTTCGTTAACATATTTATTACTTTTTCCAAAATGATTTACATAGCAGTCAAAAGCGTGTTGACTTTTTTTACCTGGTTCCCATTGGTTTGCCCAAACTGTGTCCCACTTAGGATTTGCTTTTTCCAATCCAATTCTGAAACCACCAACTCCCGCAAATAATTCACATACTGTTTTTTCCATTGTGTCCTTCCTTTCTTATGTTGTTATTATACATTTGTTTTGTTGTTTTGTAAAGATCTTTTTTATAATTTTATTATAAAACTTTTTTAAGAAAAGATCAAGCAATTTCTTTAATTTTCTTAATCTAAATTTAAGGTATTCTTATTATAGCAAAAAACAGTTGCATCTCTATACAACTGTTTTAATTTAATTATTTTCAATATATTTAATAAGTCTATACAACTCTCTTTTATTTAACCTATATTTATCTATATATCCCGCATACTCTCTCAGAATATCTTTACTAATTATTTTCATAGATAATCCTAATATAAAAATAAATACTTCTTCATTTGACAATTTATATAAAATATAGGTTTCGTCACTCTTTTTTAATTTCTTCTTAGGTGGTATTTCTCTTATATATCTATAATATTCAACAATATTTCTAAAAATATGTCCTCCAATAAATGAACGCACAGATTTTAAATACGCATATGGTATTTGATATTTTAAATACTCCTGAGTTGAACAATAATGATAATAGTCCGCTTTCCTATTGAAACTTTTAAAAAACATATTTGCATATATCAATTCGTATATTTTTCTTATATATGAATGTTCATATCCAGATATAATTCCATAAGTTCTAACTAATTGCATTTCTATTGTCGAATATCCCCTATTTATGTACTTTCTGACACTTTCTTTCGAGAAAACAGCTTGTACAAGTACTCTAAATATACGATATGATAATTTTATTATTTTTTTTATATTTCCCAAAATAAAAATTATCCTATAGGGCATCCAAAAATATTTAACAGCATTTATTTTATCAACTTTTTCATAATCCTTATTCAACTTATACACCATGCATTCCCAACAAATACTCGTATGTGAACTTTCTCTATGTTGGAATGTTTTATCCTCTATATCCAACAATAATTCTATTTTAGTTTTAAGCGCTCCTATTCCTAATGGAAATTTATATCCTTTTATTGCCTTAATATAATCCTTTTCTATCTCATCAATATTCTTTGTATTAAATTTGTTTTTATAAATTCTACCAATATTTGTTAAAAATAAATACGACATTACACTAATATATATATGCCATATCCATATTTTTCCAACACATACTCCATTTGCCTTATAAATAAAAAAACTAATTACAAATGTACTAATTACTTTATATCTTATAATTCCTATAAATATAAAATCCAGCACTTTATATCTTGCACGAACCACTAGTTTTTCTCTTTCTTCTGTATTAGATAAAATTTCCAATTCTATAAACATTAGTATTAATATTACAATTGCATTTTTCCAAAAAACTCCAACTGAAAAAGCACTTGAAATACAAAAAATTATATATAAGATTATTATATTAGCATTTATAGTTTTCTTTGTATTCCTATTTCCAATAAGAAACAAAAAACATCCCATGAAGAATAATGCATATGGGTATTGACTAAATAGATTTTCCATTAATACCCCCTTCTATTATCAAAAAACAATACATAAATAATTGCATCAATTATTAATAGTACTATTCCAATAACTGATGGTATTAGCATTCTTAGCATTGCTGTTTTATAAAAGAATATAATACTACTAATAATTAAAGATATAGACAAAAGAGTTAAAAAAAAGAAAAAAGCAACTTTCAATATATATTTTTTAGAATAAATTCTTAATGTTTTTTTTACTAGTTTAATTAATAATACTACTATAACAATTGTTAGCGCTATTAATAAAACAAATCCTAAATTAATCTTTTGTTCAAATATTGGTACATCTATTATCATATTTTTTCTCCTTTTAATTGCATATAACTATATCATTTTTTTAGCTGTTTTTCAACTATTTGCTATATTAATATTTTACTTTCAAACTCCTCACACACCCCCACAATCTCCTCCAACTTCAACAACTCTTTCATCCAATCCTCCCAAATACTCTCCTCACTATAACAAATCCCAGCCAAAGTGCCAACACAAGCCCCAACCGTATCAGTATCATCGCGAAGATTAATCGCCTTAATAACCGCATCATCAAAACAATCCGTATTCCGCAAACACCACAAAGTAGCCTCCAAAGTATCAACCACATACCTCGTAGACCTAATTTCATCCATACCGCAGCTATAAATCTCTCCACGAATTATCCTATCATACTTGCTCTTGCAATTTTGTGAAAAAAAGTGATAATCTTCATTTTGTATTACCTTATAAGCCTCCAATAAATTATTATTTTTTCAACAACTCAATTCCAAAAAACACATAAATATAGCCCCCCATTACACTTATCTCATGCCTATGTGTAATTGATGATACCGTTTTCACAGATTCATATATTTCTTCTTTTTTCATATTTTTAGCATAGCAATAAAATATTAATGGAGAAATTCGCATTAATGATACATTTCCATTGCTAAATTCACCATCTTCTCCACATTCTTCTGGTTTGGCTAAATTTCTTTCATATTTTTCTATTGCTCTTAAGCATGTTCCGCCTACATCAAATACTCTGCCTCCTGCTGTAAATTCTGTATTTTCTAGCCATTTTACGAAGTTGTCTGCTATGTCTTTGGGCACTATTTTCCTGTTTTGTTTATGGCTGCAATTATTGCTAGTGTCATAGAGATATCATCAGACCATGTGCCTTTGGGAACATTATGGCTTCCGTATCCTTTCATTTCTGTTGTTGGATTGAGGAGACTCTCTTGATTTAAACTCCAACGGTACTCCCATTGCATCACCTATCGCTAGTCCTATTATAGCATCTTTTAATTTTCTCATATACTTATCCCTTCATATTCAAAAACTTTTTCTGCTTCTATCATTTCATTCACTGTAAATGCACAAACATACACATTTATCTCATATTTATCATTTATTTCAACAAATCTACGATATGCTTTTATACACTGTTTAACAGATTCAGCAACGGCATTCTCTAATCTACCACCAAAAATTCCAGAGCTAATCAACGGAAAAGCAATAGAATGCAAACCATTCTCCTTAAGTAACTTTAACGAATTAAAATACGCATCAAACAACTCATTAAATGCATCTGGCGTACAACAAAAATCTGGTCCAACTGCATGAATTATATATTTTGCATTCTCTATATTAAAAGCTGGTGTTATGACAGCATCACCATCTTTCAACGGTAAATCAAATTTACTACAAGCCTCATTTAATTCCTTATACCCTGCTTTGCTGAAAATCGCACCACATACTCCTCCGCCAGACATTAAATATCTATTTGCTGCATTTACAATTGCATCCACATTTTGCTCAACACAAGATTCATTTACTAATCTAATATTGCTCATACTATGACTCACCACTTTCACAAAATCTACCTCTCCCCCAAATCCTCCGAAAACCTCAACAAATACCCATCCGGATCCATTACCAAAAACTCCTTATTTCCCAGCAGCCTATCACCCTGCCTATACCAATTCTCCTCCATCTCAAACGCAATCTTATAACCATTCTCCTTCAAACAATTATAAACCCTATCAACATCATCAACCTCAAGCTGAAAATTAATTCCATTCCCATAAGGATACACTAACGGCGCAACTTCCCATTTATCACTCCCAGAATCCTCCTGCAACATAAACTGTATCTCTCCTAAAGAAATAAAACTAAACTTATTCTCCGGCCTTTCATATTCAACCTTAAACCCTGCAGTTTTATAAAACTTCAAGCTTTCCTCTAAATTACTAACTGTCATCTCCGGTATCAACTTACTAAATTTCATTCGAACTCTACTTCCTCTCTCTAACAATAATTCCACTATTCCAAAAAATAACTAATCTCTGCCCTGATTATATTATATGAAATCCATAATTTCAACACATTATCTCCCCACAACCATGAACAAAAAAATAAATGCTACAT